>JADKJR010000018.1 GCA_016720925.1 Betaproteobacteria bacterium
TACTCACCGAGAGTAGCGCTGTAGACATCCAGTGCGCGCTCGCCATCGAGCTCAAACAGCACATTCTCATCGCAGCGCGTGACTTTCCTCGCCGGGCCGGAAGCAGTACCCAGCCCGCGAATGACCCGCAAGCGAAATGCAGGTCGCGGCCATAGAGTCCGACCGCCACCACGTGATCATCCGTGGCACCCGATGGTCCCAGCGTCCGAGTGCGAACAAATTTTCCGCCATCACCCGCGAGCCCGCCGGAGATTTTCACCTCGCACGGAGGTATCGATTGCACTTTGGCAACCAACGCGCTGCCATTGATCGCCACCCGGTGTTAAAGGCAGAACCGCGAGCGGATTTTCAGCAACGGCGCTTGCGCCGGCCACGCGCCAACCGCAAACGATTCCGGCATCGACGCAATGCGAATGGTTTTGACGTCAACCATGGTTCGATCAAGCTCGATCGCCGTGACACTGGCAGTGCTGTCGTAAACACGATTGCCGTGTATTTCGCCCGCCGTCGAGCAACCAGCGAACGCGTCACGTGGAAATCGCCGGCGCAGTGCCAACCAGCGCCGGATTCGAGAAGAACCTAACGCCGCCAAATACCAGCGCAATCCGGGACTCAAGACCAGAAGGCTTTGCAGATCCCCATCAGGTTCGACCGTATTTTCAACCAAGACCTGTTGGGTTTCATATGTTCTCCAGTGCTCCAGACTCATGCGTTTCATCAAAATTATTGCCGCCGGATGTCGAGGATTTCGCTCGGGCGCAAAAACGCAATCACGCACAGCGAGGCGAAGTGACCGCCGCTTTGCTCCGGGATGAATTTTCAGGCGGCTTCAACTGTCCACGCCTTTTGTATGGACGTGTCGAGGTCAAGGCGTCAAAAACATCGGCGACGGCAACTAGTACGCCCGGAAAGGGAATTTTCTCGCCGGCGATTCCGCGCGGGTAGCCGGACCCGTCGAATTTTTCGTGGTAGGATCCGGCGATTTCCTGCGCCAATTGCACCAGTGGTTGCTGCCAGCCAGCAGGCGTTCGCCGATTTCCGCGTGCCGCCGCATGACGGTGAGCTCGCCCGTCATCAGGCGTCCAGGCTAACAGGATGATCGGGGCGATTTTGCCGACATCGTGAAGTGGTGACGCGACAACATCATCTCCTGAAATTCCGCCGGAAGCGCATCAATTCCTTGCAATCAGCGCGGAGTGTTCGACATGCGCGGAAGCATTGCGATCCCGTTTCCGAATCGGTATTCGACCGCCTTGGACAGACCGCGGATAAGGTCGCGTTCGCTCTGAATGATTTTTCCACGCACATTCAACTTCGGTCTGCAGCGGCGTCGCGCGATCCGGAGCATTTTTTGAGCGCCGCGAGCAGAAGATTGCGCACGCGGGTGCGAAACTCAATGGTGTCCACCGGCGGCAGAAATTCCGTGGCGCCGACGGTCAGCGCTTCGCGCCGTGTCGCCTTTTTCATTTTTCGGTCGTGACCGCGATGATCCGGAATATCGGTGCGACCCGGCATGGCGGTAAATCGGCGGATGAGTTCGAGGCCGTCCATGTTCGGCATCATGTAATCAACCAGCACCAGGTCGGGCATGTTGCAGGTGCACCAGCCGATTGCCTCAGCGGATCTTCAAAAGGTGACCGGACGCGAGCCAGCGACCGTCTGCGCCAGCGCGGACAGCAACAGGACGTTCGTCGCGTTGTCATCGATGATTAGGACGGTCATGGGTTCAAGTGTGCATTGGCGTGCCTGCGATGGTTGATGGGGACGTGTGCTTCCATGCCGGAATGGATCCGCTCACCGGCGGCGTTTTGCGCCAGCGGACGATCATAGCGCCCTACCATGCTTTCAGCAGCGCGCGGCTTTCTTGATGGCGGCAGATCGTCCCGCGCGGTGAATTCGCGTAACTTCCCGCTGAAATTGCCCATTGCGATGGGCAGTTTCGAATTTTATTGCGCAACCCTGCTTATTCCTGAAAATGTGCCGAATCCGTATGCACGCGAGCGCATGTGCAGGCAAGCGCGCGCTTGCCGGTTTCGTTCACTTCTTCGTGATGTCATGTTGTTTGTCCCCAGCGAGCCTGGATCTCGAGGTGTCGTGCGCGCACCAGGTGCTCATCGCGGGTATGTATCGGGCACTAGTACATTGACCGCCTTGGCCGCGGAAACAATGGCCATTCATGATGGTGCGATCAGAGGGCTTCATGGACACCGGCGACATCTTTGAAGAAAAAGCGAAGAGCGCCGAAGAAATCAAAAGCGCGCCTTTCCATCGATTTTCAGCATCGCATCGCACTCATTCAGGTCGACGGCAAGCAGACAGTGGAGGTGTTGCTGTCCAAGATCCCGGGCGATGGTTTTGCGTCGATAGAGAAATTGTGGCGCGATGGTTTCATTCCCCGCGTGGAGGGCAGGCGGCTGCCGCTGGCGCATTACCGGGCGCTGCCAATATCGCCGCTGGCGTACCGGCGACTTTCAATCTGACCGAAGCCAGCAGGGTTCCGCCAGAGTCTAAGTCTTTGCTCGGGCCGGAAGGCGATGGTCTCGCCGTCGCCATTGAGCGTCAAGACAGTCGCGGAATTTGTCAGCCATCCCGAGCGCGTGCGCAGACATCATTGGGCATTTCCGGCGCGGCGCGCGCAAAAGAATTCTGGGCCGCGACCTCGGACTTTCCGGCGGGCTGCGCAATGTCGATTGAATAAAACACAAGGACTGGCGCGGCTTTCCGGCCTAAAATGCCCGAAAGCCCCGCCAGATCTAGGGTTTATGTTGATTGCCGGAATCACTATCAGTCAATCGCAATTGATGGCAGGTTCCTGACCTGCCTCACGATTCAAATGCAACCACCGGCATTCAGTACGACAGCGCTTTCACATTCGGCTTCAGCAGGTGCGCAGCCACGTCGCCGGAGTTTTGCAGCGCTGATGCCTTCCATCAGGTCCGGCGGGTTTCAGTCGCTGTTAGGCAGGAACAAGGCGCAGACTTCGACCTTAGCGCCAGCTTTCAACAGGCCTTACAGCATGTCACTAGGGGTCACGTTGCGTGGCTTGAAGAGCGTGGATTCCTTATTTCTTGACCGCCAGTTGGCCGCCCTCGCTGCATAGCAGCACGCGCACACCGGCTTTCTGTTCGACGGCTTGCGTCGCCATTTACTAACGCCATGCCCTGCGTTTGCGGGTTGCCGGGTTAGTGTGACAGAAAGTTCCGTCGCGGTTTCCGCGTGAAGCAATGCGCACGAAGGCCCAGCGCGAGGACGATGGACGGCTTTTTCATTGTTTTTGAACTCCGGAAAATTAAACAGATTGGCCGAGGCGGGAAGAGCGCACCCCCGTGTTGGCAGCAGTGTTGTGTAGATGGCGAACTATTTCTTTTCGGTGATCGTGTACTCGCCATTGCCGGCAAACTTGATGTCGGCATCGATGAAGTAAGCCTGTACTTTTCCCCAGTAGCTTCACGGTGTCATAGGCCTCGCCAGGTGGGCGCCCGTACCGCAAATAAAGACCACGGGTTTGTCGGTGGGCAACGTAGAAAGTTTCTTCTCAAGCTCGTTGATGGGGATATTCACGGCGCCCTTGGCGGTTCCGGCAGCGAACTCTTTTGCGTCACGCACATCGACCAGCATGATCGATCCGGGATTTTCCTTCCAGACCTTTTCAAACGAGGCGACAGTGACCGGGCCCTTTTCTTTTCCCGGTACCAATGGGCTGCGGACTTGACGCCGCCGCGCTGGTGCCAGAGGACATGAAGTTGCGGCTGTTGCCGTGGCGGGGCGCCGATGCGGTTTTTCCCACTCCGGATAGCCCGGCGGATAGGTGAGGACCGTTGGTATGACCAAGCTTCTTGGCCTTCTCCGCCGATTTGTCGGACAGCACGCATTCCATGCCGCCACAGTAGTAGATCAGTGGCGTGGCTTTGTCGGCAGGAAGCTTGTCGATGTTCTTGTCAAACTCGCTGTCGGAAATGTTGAGGGCGGTTGGAATCATGCCTTTCTCGGCGACGCGTTTCGGTCGTGCGTCGATCAGTACGTAAGCGGCTTTTTCATCCGATCAGCTTCTTGACATGCGCGGCGGACACCAATATCTGAGCGCCCTTCGCCTTCCAGTCCGGTGAGCCGGCCGCATAGACCTTGATATTGGTGTAGCCCAGTTTTCGGCCTTGAATGCGGAATTGTGGCTGAGCATGCATTCGAGACCACCACAATGGAAGAGCAGCAGCGTGGCCTTGTCGGCGGGGAGCTTGTCGACATTTTTGTCGAATTACTATCAGGAATATTTACCGCACCGAGGATGTGGCCCGGATCGTATTGGCGCGCGGCGGGACGCGGGTCGATGATCATCACGCCCTTCTTTGGCGGGATATCGACGTTCTGGCGCATGAAATCGAAATCAACCAGGGTCTTGTAGTAGCCAGCCTTGACATGGATGGCGGCGGGCTGTACAACCGCGGCCGTCGAGAATACGACGGGACTGAGGGCGAGGGCCGCGAGTATCGCGGTCAGCAGGGTCATGCGTTTGGCATTCATAAGGTTCTCCTTGAACGTGCGACAGAATTTACATCAGAGTGAATTTTTCAGTGGATTCGTTGTAGCGCACCAATGCATACCAGAGCAGCAGCAGGCCGCCGCCAATGGCCAGCGTCATCTGAGTTGCCGAGCATTTCGGGAAGGTAGGCCTGAAAGCCGACCGGGTCATTTCAAAGTCTCTACATTGGTTTCGTCAAGTCGAGGTGAGGCCGAATTTCTTGAACAAGGGCGCTCGCGGTGGATCCGGCCCAGGAGAAAGAAAATCGTCACCCAAGCTTGCTGTGACCCTCGCCCATGCGCCAAAGCGAGCCCGATGCGCAGCCGCCGGCAAACACCATGCCGATACCAAAATCAGGCCGCCGACCAGCGAGCCAATCCAGAACGTGGCGGGAATGGCGAGGTAAGGATCGATCACCTTTTTCTGGAAAAGCAATGCGGCGATCGGCATGCCCACGGCCAGTGCCAGAATCACCGCCTTGGTCATCGCGCCTTCACCGGTAATGAAGGGTCGCGGAAGGCGCGGGCAAAGCACAGGCGCGAGCTGCGCATGATGTAGCCGATGGCGAATCCGGCCACGACAATCACCGCACGCGCGGCCAGTTGCTCGTTGGCCGAGCCGTACCAATTCGTGGCCCAGATCAAAACGCCGACGACCACCACAAGTCCCAGCAGGGGATATTTACGTTTGACGCCATCCGGAACCGTGATCGAGGCGGCGCCTTCGATTCCCCAGTCGATATTTTCCAGCGTCCACAACAAAAGCTAGACGCCAATGGCCGCGCCCGCAGGCGGGCAAACCCACATCGCCCAGCCCGCGGGAGAAGGTGCAGCACCGGATTGAAAAGCCACCGGTTGTGCAGCCGCCGGCCAAACGGCGCGCCGATGCCGAGCTTCCACCCGGCTGCCAGATGTGCTCCAGTTTGGGCGCGAGATTGGGCGTGAACTGACCCGACAGCAATGCCGCCGCGAATGCACCCACCACCAGCATGATATTCATCGGCGACATGCGGTGCATGATGAAACTATCCGAGTCATGGGAACGCCGATCAGTGGCCGAGGCCGATCAGGTTGTTGAACCAGTCGCCCCGGAATTTGACGCCGCAAAACGCCCCTACGCAATCCACTGAGCATCAGGCCGATGATCACGAGTATCAGCAGGAGGCGCCGACGAAAGGTGACCATTCCTTGGCGACGACTTTTTCGTAGTCCGATTTGGAAGCCGGCCAGCCAGCCGGCTTCACTCTTAGCGCTCATCTGTTTTTCTCCTTGCTTATCGTTGGCGACATATCGCGCGCGGCAGGCCCCGCGGCTGAATGGCACCGCGCGCCGCCAGCAGGGCAACGATCCAGCTGCAACTAGCCGGTGCGTCGCCGTCCTTGGCGCCTTTGTTGAGGAAGGCTGCGACGTCATCCAGCAATTCCTGGTCCGGCGCATCCGCAAACTTCTCGGCGGCCTTGTTGCCGGCTTTGATCTTGGCACGGTAGGCCTTGCTGACATATTCCTTGACCGTATCCTTGCCTTTCGCGTGCTTGTCGGCCTTCAGATATGCGGCCCACTCGGCCTTTGTCTTCGTGCTTGGGTTGATGGACCCGATCGGCGCGGCGAGATGGCAGGTGGTGCAGACGGCACGGTAATAGACGCGACCGCGTTTCCAGTCGGCATCGTAGGCCTGGGCGGACAATGAAGTGCCAAGCAGGGCCAATACGGCTGCTGCGGCAAGAGTGTGGTTGAGTTTCATGGTTTTGCTCCTTGGTGATTTAGGGTTTGCGGATTATTCAGCTTCTTCCCAGCCGGTGATCATGGTCTTGACTTGGGAGGTGACCTTGTGACCAGTGGTGGCGAGATAAAGATGCGAGATCAGGAATGCCAGCATCAGGAAGGCGCCGACGGTGTGGCCGACAGCAATCCATTCAAGCTGCAGTTTGGTGAGTCCCCACGCGGCCCAATCGGCATAGAAAAGATAGAGCCAGCCGGTAAACCAGATGAGCGGACTGAGCATCGTCAGAATGGCGAGGTAGGTCAGCCGTTGCAGGGGGTTGTGCTTGTTGATATGGCTCGGCTTGAACGGATGGGGTTCGTGCTTGAAGATGCCGGACGAATAGAACTTCGCCATCACGAAAATTTTCTCCCTCGTCGGGATGTAGTGCCGCCATTCACCGGTGGTGAGATGCCAGAAGATCGCGAAAATCCACAATCCCACCAGCGACCAGGCGGCGATGACTGGTAGGCCACCGCCTTTTTCGAAGCCGAAGTTGGTATAAGTGCCGTGGATTTCAAAGCCGGTAAGCATCAGGAAGATGATCAGGGCGGCCTGCGACCAGTGCCAGAAGCGCTCGAAGGCCTTGAAGATGTAAACGCGTTGTGTCATGTGAGTTCTCCGGAATTCGTCTTGTTTCGCATTAGGTTCAACTTAGCGCTTGCGATGAACGACACGCAACGCGCCGTGGCCGAGTACGCCGAGCAAAGTCAGCAGGACAATGCCCCAGCCGGCGGTGTCGACGAATCTGTTGGAATCTCGACCGGGCAGATACACACCCTGTATGCCGGCGAGCCGCCCATCCTTGGCGTGGCATGCCACACATCCCAGCGCTTTTTCTTTCGGCGCAACCATGTGGGTAATCGGCCACGACATTTCAGTCTTGATGAATTCAAATTTGCCCGAATATGGCGCGCCCGAATCCTTCATGCCGACCGGTATGGCTTTGTCCCACGCCAGGTTTTTCCAGAAGCCGGTATCGTCATTGCCGGCGGTGTGCGGCGTGATCAGTGTCTTGTTGATTGGGTCATAGGGTTGCGAGCCGCGGAAAACCTTCATCGGCCAGATCAGCGATTTCCCGTCGGTCGGGCTGCCGCCGAGTTTGTTGATCGGTGTGCGCTGGTCGGTCTTCTCGATCTTGTCAGAAAGCAGCGTGTACTCGACGTGACCGTTGAACCACGCATACTCCGGCTTCACGTTTTCGGCCAGTGTGAAATCGCCCTTGCGCGATTCGTAGGTGATGCGACCCTTGGCGTCCTTGCGGGTGATTTGCTGGCCCTGCTCGTCTTTTTGGCCCGCCGTGGACCAGTCCCAGGTCATCTTGGTGGCAACGCCGCCGCGTGCAAAAGCTGGAATGTGGCAGGTTTGGCAGGCAAGTTTGGCGGTATGCTGGTTGAGGCGCGGTTCTTTCTTGTGCGGGGCGTTGTTATGACAAGCCACACAGCTTGCAGGGTTGCCGTTGCTGGCCCGGCCGGGCATGTGCGCACCCTTGGTATCTTTTGCGGTCGGCGTGTAGCGGCTGCCGGCCACATCATGGCTCGATGTCTTATGACAAGAGGCACAGGTGAAGTCCAGCCCTGTCGCATCCATATGCACATCTAGCTCTTTGTCGGGCGCGGACATGGAACTGTCCAGATCGCCGTGCTTGACGCCATCGCCGCCGCCGCCGAAGAAATGGCAGGCGCCGCAGGTATCACGGCTGGATTTGCCGACTTTCTGTGCGATTTTCCGGAGGTCGATCGCCTTCAGAATCTTGCCTGAACCGGCCGGAATTCCATTTCTTTGGTAACGACGTTGCCTGCCAGGCCGGTGGTTTCTTGTAGTTGCCCGTGGTGTCGTGGCAGGCCAGACAATCGACATTTTCTTCGGACTTGAAGTCAAAGCTGGCATCTTTCCAGCCGTAACCGATGTGGCAGCTGGTACAGGACGCATAGTTGGAGGCAATCGAGATACAGAAGTTGTTGAGGATGGTTTTCTTGCCCAGCATCTGCTTCGTATCAGGGTTCAGGTATTCCCATTTCCAGTGTTTGGTGCGGTGAATCTGGCCAGCGGCCTCCGTGTGACAGACCAGACAGGCTTTGGTCACTTCCGGGCCGGACTTGAATTGGCCCTGCAACTCCTTGAATTTGCTGTGATCAGCGGTGGTATTGAGCTTGAGCGGCTTGGGTTCCGTTTTGGCTTCTTCGGCCAACACGGAGCCAGCAACCGCCAGCCAGGCAGCGCAGCACGTAACGAGCGCAAGTCGGGTAAACGCGGGATTCACGAATGCTCCTTCTGATAGGGCGAAAGGTCCGCAAAAGACGGACAATTCATTATAGATTTTGATATAACGTCAAGTTTGCTTTGGATCAATGGTCGTGCATATTTGTGCCCGTCGGCGCACGTTGGCGGACATGGATGAGATATTGGGCGTAAAATGAGCGACAATTGATCCAGCGCAGACCGCCCACGGGCGCGAAGCCTTGGTGGCGCTGAACGGGCTTTCAAGTTCGTGCGCTTGTGTCAGGCTTGTAGCCGACGCCAGAAAGTCACACAGGCGCGGGCCAGTGCGGCGGTCGAATCAATGCAACGCTCGCGCAGCGGAGTCGATGGCGTCCAGTGCAAGCGGCATTTCGGTGCAAGCGAGAATCACCAGCTGGGCACCGTCGGCAAGTAACTGCCTGACCACCGGCTCAAGTAGCGCACCACCTTGTCCAGACTTACCCGCTTTGACCAACTCGATTGCCGGCAAAATGTTGCGGATCATCGAAGCCTCGTCCGGCACGTGCGATGCGTAACCCAGCGCAGCCAGACGCGAATCGTAGAGACCCGTGGCGAGCGTCGCGCGCGTTCCGATGACCCCGACCGCATCACCAGGCGCCGTTCGTGACGCGATTTCGCGGCAGGTCGCGTCGATGATGCTGATGAACGGTACCGGGCAATCCGCAGTCAGGTCCGCGAACCAGAAATGCGCTGTGTTGCAGGGCATGGCCAAAAAGGTGGCACCGGCGGCGACCAGCTTGTCGCGCGCGGCACGCAGCGCCTGCAATGGCGACTCGCCATTGCCCAGAATGGCCGCAGGGCGCGGCGGAATACGCGGATCGGAGAGGATCAGCACCGGCACATGATCGGCATCGTCACTCGCGGGCGTGGCTGCAAGCAGCTTCGAAAAAAAATCGGCGGTGGCCAGTGGACCCATTCCCCCAAAACGCCTAGCATTTGTGCAGCTCCTTTGTTCATTCGGGAATAAGCCCTCAGGTGTCCGCAATCGCCCTTTGCGCATCGTCGGAACACCGGCGAATGCGCCGCACCCTAAATCAAGGTGCCCACCCACGCTGCCGCGATCATCATCACCAGTCCTGGCACGATCCGCAATGCATATGGCGCGCCCCCCGACGTGAAGGCCAGCACCGCCTTTACCAGCGCATTGGTGCTCAATCCTGTCAGCACGGCGGTCACCGCGAGCGGCAACGATATTTTCCCCGCCACCAGCATTGATGCCGTCGCGACGGCGGCGGCATGCGCGTCGGCAAGGCCGGACGCGGCGGCGGTTACCAGCACGCCGCGCTCACCCACCCAGGCGTTGAGGGCGGCGGCGACGGTCAGTACCGCGCCGATCAACGCCGCAAAGGTCAATGCGGCGACCAGGTCGAATGCGCGTCCACTGCCGCGAGGTGCCGCGTCAACGGCGCGCAAGGCGTGCAGGGTAAACCAGGCGGCATACAGCACGGCCGCCAGTCCGGCAAACACCAGCGGTAGCACGAGTTGCGCGAGCAGCGCCGGCGCGAGAAAGGCAATCACCGCCGATAGTTGTACGATGGTCGCCACCGACGACAGCACCGCGCCCGCGACCAGTCCCGGCATCAGCGCGGGTTCCTCGCGTGCGCCGGCCCATTGCGTGTATGGTCGCGGAGCTGGAAATGAAACCCGATACCAGTCCCGCCAGCGGCAATCCGTAGCGCGGGCCGAGTAATCGCAACGCGATGCAGCCCAGCGCACTGACCGACATCACCAGCACGACGATGGCGACCAGCGAGTGCGGATTGATGGCGTTAAAGGGCCGAGAAAGCGGTCGGGCGTCAGCGGCAGCGCGATCAGCGCCGCGGCGCCAAACAGCAATGCATCGTGCAACTCGCGCTCGCTCAGCACGCCGCTCACGAAGTGGTGCAGGCGATCGCGCGCGGCCAGCAGTCCCGCCAGCGTCACGCCGAGGCCGGCGGCAAGCAGCGCTTCGCGCGCGGCCAAGCCACCGATGAAGCAGGTCAGTACCAGCGCAATTTCGGTGGTCATGCCGGGATCGTCCGCCGTTGAACGGCGATAGGCGAGCAACGCAAACCCGCCGACCAGCAACGCCGCCACCGCCATCAACAACGCCTCGCCCAGCAACATCGCCACCACGCCGGTGAGCGCGGCGACGGCGAAGGTGCGGATACCCGCCGGCGCGCGCGCGGGCCCTTCACCTTTGCGCCGCTCGCGTTCGGCGCCGATGAGCAGGCCAACGCCGAGTGCGACGCAGACGGCCAGCAGTGATTGCGAATTGAATTCAGGCGGCATTCATGTCACATCGCAGGGTGGTCATCGCTTCAAGCTTTTTCACGCTTCTTCACACTTTTCGCCTGCGATTTCAGTCGTTAACCGAAGGGCCGCACGCCAATGAGCATGCCGTGCAGGAAGAACGCAAACGCCACCCACACGACGAGGCCAATGGCAACGACGATGAAATCACGAGACACGCCGGTCGCCTGATACGTCACGCCGGATTGCCGGTCACGCTGCCGCGCGGCGCGAAAGGCCAGCGCAGCCCATAGCGCAAATCCGCCAAACAACAACACATCATCAAGCCGGCCATTCGACAGGAGGTGCGCGAACGCCCAAAGCTTCACAGCCAGCATCATCGGGTGTTTGAGCGCGGCCTTGATGTGCGTGCCCGGCACATATGCCGCCGCGAGCATGACAAAAATCGGTAGCGTCAAAGGGCGGTAACGTGCCGCGTCCACATGGGCGGCATCCACAAGTTGATCGGAGTCTGCCGCGACAATCCATAACCGTACACAATCAGAATGAAGCCGATGATCGAGACCACTGCGTAGAGCGCTTTCCAGGCACCCGCGCCCATTCCGGCGATACGCGCCGTGCGCCAGTCGTCGGCGACGATGCGGACCGAATGCACGCCGAGGAACAACACCAGTCCTGCGATGAGATAAACCATGAATGGATTCCGCAAAATGAATGTCTGTGTATTTTGACATCATCCGCCTCGTGTGGCGGGCGACGGGCGCGCGCGGGCGAGCTTTATGTGCGGCCAAGAATTGGAAGTCAACCACTGGCGCGGCGTTCAGGGCGATATTGGCTCGAAACGCGCGCCGGACAAGGAGTTTAAATTTGAGTCTGGCAATTGGACCCGTTCAATCCACGGCATGATTGACGCGCGAAAAATCAGAAATGCGGCGAGACCACGTCGCAAACAGTGTCTTCTTCCGTCCCGATCATGATCATGACTTTGTCCGGTGCCATGCCCAGTAGCTGGCCGATATCCTTGTAATCATCGGGCAGGGCGGCATCGTCCCAGCCATTGGCGAGATGGCGCGCAAGGTTGACAGCCAGCACCACGTTGCGCACACGTTCCTGATCGGCGCACTTGTCATCCATCAGCGTAAGCAACAATTTCCGGCAGACCCCATTCGCGCGTCAGCGCCGACTGCAACTCGACCAGTGAAAATCCCAGCACCTGTGTTTGTGCATCGTGGCTGCGCAGGCTCACTACGCTTGTGGTGCTGCAGATAGCGCAACAACTTGACCGTCATCATGGGATCGCGCGCAATGATCTCGGATATGCTTCGCGCGCTGATGTTCTCGTCGTCCTCGCGCAATGCCGTCAGGTCTCGGGCGGTTGTCTTCAACACAGGAATTTCCGCCCGCGTCAGAAACGCCACCCAGCCTTCCAGATTTTTCATTTCACCATGTTGCATTGCGACCCCGGTTTTCCTTGCATTCACCGCTAGTCAATGAATTTTCGGCGCGCCGGCAGAAATCTTTAATCCGGGAACCATTGTTTAATGGATCTGCCCGCGCGCTGAACGGGCTTCCTGCCAACGATTCAGCCGGAGGCTGGTGACACCAGGCGCGTGCAAACCACGTTCGCCTGTTGCCGGCAAGATGCGCGTTTCTTGCGGCCGCATGACGCCGGAAGTGCTCGGCCATTTCGACCGGTGGCGCAACTTTTCTACTGAAGAGTATCAGCCACTTTCTGGTTTGTTCCGGATTGTCCTGACGCGCGCGCCTCACTACCATGGTCGATACACAACCGGCTGCACACCACGAACCGCGCACAAAATCACGCGGCAACAATCCAACAAGGCATCAATGCCGGCTGCCCAATTACCCTCCCGGAGGAGAAAATCATGGGCTATAAGGTTCTTGTCACTGGGCGCGTCCTACGGTTCGTTGCTGGGCGCCAAGCTGCTGCTGGCCGGTCACAACGTGACATTGGTCGGGCTGCCGGCCGGGAAGTCGACTTGTTCAATCGCGAAGGCGCGCGCGTGCGATTGCCGGTGAAGGGTCGCGCGGATTTGGTTGAAATTGATTCACGAACGACACCAGGCAAGCTTTCGGCGGCCGGGCCGGATGGTCGATCCGCCGCTTTCGATCTGATCGCACTCGCCTGCAGGAACCACAGTATGGTTCGCCCGGCGTCCGCGATTGCTCGACCGTGTCGCGCGATCGCGCGTGCCGTGCATGTCGATCATGAATATGCCGCCACTGCCGTACCTGGACGTATCCCCGGTGTATCGGCGGCTGCCTGCCGCGCGTGCTACACCGATCCCGCCGTCTGGGACAACTTTGATATTTCGCTGATGACGCTATGCAGTCGGACCCGCAGGCGTTTCGCCCACCCGACGAAAAGATCAATGTGCTGCAAGTGCGTCTGCCCACCAACTTCAAGGCCGCGCGTTTCGTCTCGGACGCTCACCGCCATGTTGCACAAGTTGGCGGCCGACATCGACGCCGTGCGATTCAATACCGGCACGGAGTTGATCGAATTACCGGTGAAGCTGAAAGTGCACGAATCCGTATTCGTGCCGCTCGCCAAGTGGAGCATGCTGATGGCCGGCAACTACCGTTGCATCCAGAAAGGACGCGATGCGGCCCATCAAGGAAGCGGTGCATGGCAACATCGAGGAGTCACGCGCGGTCTACAAGTGGGTAGCCGAATTGTGCATCTCGCTGGGGCGGCCGAAAGCGATCTGGTGCCATTCGAAAAATACGCCAACGCCGCGTTGGGACTCGCCAACCGTCCTCAGCCGCGCGCTGTTCGGCGGCGCACACCATATCGAGCGAGTGGATCGGCTGGTGCAATCCATCGCCGCGCAGAAAGGCAAGCGCAACGATGTCATTGACGAGATCGTCTCGCTGGTGGATGAAAGGCTGGAATTGAATCGGCTGAAGTCATAGCGCGTTTCTGCAACGTGTTCCTGTCCCGCGTACGCGCTGGTCGCTTTTCGCGCCCGGCGCTACACTATCCACATTCATCGGATAACTGATGCTGTCCAACAAAACCAATAGGGAGAAAGAATTCATGCGCAAATCGAGAGCCTGAAAGTCTGTCTTGCACTGGCACGATGCTCGCATCAATTGCCGCAGGCGCCGCCACACCGCTGCCGGTCACCGCGCCGGAGAAGCCGGGTTTTCCAAAGAAGGCCTGGCGCGCATCGATCAGTTCTTTGCTCGTGAGATCGCCGCCGATCGCGTGCCCAGCGCCGTGATTGCCATCGCCCGCGACGGCAAGCTGGTGCATTACAAAGCCTACGGTGCGCTCAACAAATCGACCGGGGAGGCGATGCCGCTCGACGCGATCTTCAATCTTGCCTCCATGACCAAGGTGATGGCCGCAGTCGGTGGCCTTACGTTAAACGAGGAAGGACGATTGCCGTTGAAATCGCGATTGAGCGAATATCTGCCGGCGTTCGCCAAGATGAATGTCGGCGTCGCCGGGCCCGATGGCGAGATCAAGCTCGGCCGGCCAATCCGATCTACATCCATGATCTTTACCGACACACCTCGGGAATTACCTATGGTGGGCGCGGCACCACGCCGGTACACAAACTTTATCCGGCCGGTTCGGCGCCCGCCGCCGCGCAATATTCGGCCGATGAATTCGTGGCCAAACTCAGCGCCACGCCGCTTATGTATCAACCCGGCACCGTGTGGGATTACGGTTTTCCACCGATATTGCTCGGTCTGGTCATCGAAGGTCAGCGGCAAAGCGCCTCGGTGATTATCTGCAAACGGCGGTGTGGGACAAGGTCGGTATGCCAGACACCACGTTCAATGTTCCGGCGGAGAAACGCAAGCGTCTCGCGCGCCCATTGCCGAAAGATCCGATCTCCGGCCGCGACCAGAGCATCTCTGATTCTCGACAAACCGGTCAAATTTGATTGCGCCGGTTCGTGTGCGTTCAGCACCGTCGGCGATTACCTGCGGTTCGGCCAGATGCTGTTGAACGGCGGCGTCATCGACGGCAAGCGCTTGCTGAGCCCGAAGACGGTGCGCGCGATGACCAGCGATCACCTCCGGGGCGAATATCAAGAACAACGTCGCTGGCGCCGAGCCGCACCAGGACGGCTATGGTTTCGGCCTCGCTGTCGCGGTGCGATTGCATCACGGCCTCGCCGCCACACCCGGCACGGCGGGTGATTCCACCTGGAATGGCGCCAATGGCACCGCGTTCTGGGCGGACCCGAAAGAGCGGCTGGTTGGTCGTTTACGGCACCGTCGCGCCGGGTGAAATCCGCAAGATACTATCGCGAACAGGTTGGCGCGCTGGTGTATGGCGCGATGCTGGATTTTGCCGAAGGCCGGAAAGTAGAGGCTGGCAGCAAGGGTGTTTCCTGCTATCTTGCTGAAAGTGAAACACCAGCACTGGTGCGGCAGTTGCGGCACTAAACGGCTCGAAAGCCCCGCCAATGCTGGTGTTTTAGTATTTTCGTGTATCCGCAATGCAACAAGTTCAGAAGGATTCGCCAAATGACAAAGCGCATTTCCGTAGCTGCCTGCGTCCTGCTGATCGCGACGTTTGCCGGTTGTGACGGTGTCGCCACCGGCGACAAAATGCATTCCGAGCCGGTGACCGAATCGGCAAACGGAGGCTATGGACCGGTCAAATTATCCCTCACGCCGCAGATGTCGCCGGTGGCGGTCAACATCCGCGCGGAACATGGCATTGACGGTACCAAGGCGGGCAAGTGGAACAGCTACCTCGCCACGTTGACGTTTAACGGGCGCGAAGTGGCGGCGAGCAAATTCAATATCAATTATGCAGGCGACGTCGACGGACAGCCCGGCGCGCCGTACATCCTGAAGAACATGTTGACCGCAAAGGTCGCGGAAGGCAGGCGACTATGGCTGACGGTGGTTCCTATCCAGCCCAACGCGATCAAACTGACCAATGTGCGTATTGAAATGCGCCGCAATGTCGAGGGCAACGCCAACTTGCGATGAAGAATTGTTTTGCGCAATGCCGGCAAGAAATTTCCAATGCTGTAACGAATCCGGCAATCTGAACGTAGCAATCGACGATTCTATTTTCATCGCGCGCCCATGATTCTTCAAATTTGGTCGCTGCCGGCAGTGTGCCGATAGGCGGAATTGGCCGAAAGACTTCAAACTGGCCGCGCAAATGTTCGCTAACGCACGGAGAGCCGGCCCCGATTCGAACAGAATCGGCGGATGCGATTTCCTGACTCCTTTCCGCGCCTGGTGCGAATGCTTCACCGCGCACCTTTATGTGCCAGGGCAGCGCGTTTCGGCGCTGTTTTCATCCGGTCTCGCGGCAATGTGTGGCGCGCGCGCAGAAGCACCCGAGGCGACGACCAGCACGCCTGACGCCGCCCGTATCTGCCCACGACGGCCGCTACGACCGACGCCGCCGCAAGCGCGACCCGAAACCACCGCCCGACTACTCGGCCGATGTGGCGGCTCGCAAGAACTATGTGTTTCCGGCACTCGCAATCGTCGGTTTTGACGTCCTGCCAAACCAGTACAACCGGCGTTACATCAGCGATGAATACAAAAGCAACATGTCGTCGATCCGGCGCAATTTTGCGACGTAGCTGGGCGGTCGATAACGACCCGTTTGGCGTAAATCAGCTGGGACATCCGTATCAAGGCTCGATCTACCACCGGTTCGCGCGGACCTCGGACTCCAGTTACTGGAGTCGCTCGCCTACACGTTTGCGGGCAGCGCATTCTGGGGAGATCGCCGAGAGACGACACCGCCGTTCCCGAAACGACCAGATCGCCTCCGGTATCGGCGGGACCTTTCTGGGCGAGGCACTTTTTCGCTTGTCAGCCTGATGCTCGAGCATGGTGGAAGTTCGCCGCCGCTTTGGCGCGAAATTGTCTCCACGGCCATTACCCCGTCAATGGGTATCAATCGTTTCATCTTTCACAACCGAGAGATCTTTCCCGGCCACGATCCCGCCTACTACAGCCGCATACAAGTAGGCTTCAGCGGTACGGCAAAAACGACCAGGGCGTCGACCACAAAGCTCCGGCGCAACGAAGCGCTTACCGATTTTTCCATCGACTACGGTTTGCCAGGAAAACCCGGCTACACGTATACGCGTCCATTCGACTATTTCAATCTGAAGGCGACCGCCTCGAGCGCCAATGGATTCGAGAGCCTCATGACGCGCGGACTGCTGGTGGGCAAGGACTACCAGGCAGGTGAGAAATACCAGGAATCTGGGGCTGTACGGCAGCTACGACTATAGCGCCACAAATATTCCGCGTATCAAGTTCAGCGTTGTCGGTGGGCACCACCTCGCAATGGCGGCTGTCTGATTCGTTTGCGGTGCAGGGCACGGGACTCCTTGGCGTGGGTTACGCCGCTGTCGGCACCACGCGCGGCGATGCAACCGACCGCGAATACCACTACGGCGTGGCGCCACCAGTCCCTGTTCGCGATGCGCCTGATTTATGCCGACAGCGCGTCCGCTCGGCCTGACCGCGCGCGCGAATACTTCGTGAGCAACGTTGGCGCTACCGACCGCGGGGGACATGACAACATCTTTCGCGTGGATGCATCATTCACGCAGCGCATCATCGCCGCCATGCCATCACCATCAAGTACTCGGAAACCGCCGCGATGCGACCTATCCGACCTCGGCAGCCGAACCCAGTCGCGGGGAACCATTGGCATCTTCTACACATTCATGGGTCAGGACGGGTTCGGCAAAGTCGATTGGCGCTAGCCCTGCGATGCCTCTTTTTGTCCGCATATCAAACCTCCGCGCTTCACCTCCGGGCAGAAATTCGGCCACATTCATGGTCTCCAGCTAATCACACGGTATTTCCGCCTGCGCGGGAACGCCGCCCTGGACA
This sequence comes from Betaproteobacteria bacterium, assembly GCA_016720925.1. NCBI lineage: Bacteria > Pseudomonadati > Pseudomonadota > Betaproteobacteria > Betaproteobacteria bacterium. The sequence continues at coordinate 17,636 of JADKJR010000018.1, forward strand.
CCGGCCAATCACGGCCGCGAAAAAACGGACTTGCGAGTGGCGGTCAAGTCGGGTCCCCGGCCGCAACGCCGGTATCATTGCAGGTTGGCCCTTTGTTTTCTGGAGTATCCATGTCATCCGTCCCAGGATTGTTGCGTCGTGCCTTCAGCGGTTTCTGGTCGGCGCTCGACACAAGCCGCCGCGTGTTTTTTAACCTCATCTTCCTCATTGTCCTTGCCTTCATCATTGCCGTGATTTTCAAGGGAAGCCCCAGAATTGATGAAAAAACCGTGCTGGTGCTTGGCCTCACCGGAAAACTGGTGGAGCAGCGCTCGGGCAGCACGCGTGAGCAGCTCCTGAGCGAAGTGCAGGGCGGCACGAAAGAACCAACGCAATTGCGTGATGTGCTCGCAGTACTCGATGCGGCAGCCAAGGATCTGCGCATCGAACGCGTGGTGCTGACCCTCGATGAATTTGACGGCAGTGGCCCGGCATCGTTGCACGAGGTGGCCAGCGCGCTTGAGCGGTTCAAGGATGCTGGCAAACAGGTTGTGCGTGGGGCGGCCCTCCAACCAGCGTTCTTACTATCTGGCCGCGCATGCCAATGAAGTTTTCATGCATCCGATGGGTGTGGTCATGCTGGAGGGCTATGGACGCTACCGCAATTACTACAAGGACGCACTGGACCGGCTCGGCATCCAGGCCAATGTCCTGCGCGTCGGTACCTACAAGAGTTTCGGCGAGCCTTACACCAGCAACGCGCCCTCGAAAGCGACCATTGAAGCCGACACGTTTTTGTACAACGACTTGTGGGCGACCTATCCCGGGCGCTGTTGAAAAGGCGCGCAAGTTGCCCGCTGGCGCCATCAACAAGGGCATCGAGGAAATCACGCAACGCTTTGCCGTGGTCAATGGCAACCCGGGAAAACTTGCACTTGAAAGCCGGCTGGTCGACGGCCTGAAAACGCGCGATGAATTTCGCGAATTGATGATTCAGCGTGGCGCAAAGGACGAAGAAAACAAAACTTTCCGCCAGGTTTCGTTCAACGCTTACCTGGACGCTCAGCCGAAACGCGGTGATGACGCTCATCGCCGTCAGTCGTTGCCGAGGGGAAATCAGCGACGGTATTGCGCCACCCGGGCGCATTGGCGGCCGCTCGACGGCCGAACTGATTCGCAAGGCACGCGACGACGACAAGGTGAAGGCGCTGGTATTGCGCGTGAACTCGCCCGGCGGAAGCGCGTTTGGTTCGGAATTGATTCGCCGTGAGCTGAACTCACGCGCATCGCGGGCAAGCCGGTGGTGGTATCGATGGGAAATGTCGCGGCTTCGGGCGGTTACTGGATCTCGATGGCCGCGGATGAAACCATCGCCGACCCGGCCACTATTACCGGATCCATCGGTGTAATTGCCATGCTTCCAACCGGTGAAAAACGATGGAAAAGCTGTCGATTGCGACCGGCGGCGTGACCACCACATGGCTAGGCGGCGCCTACGATCCCCGGCACGGCCTCGATCCGCGATTTGCGCAATTGGTGCAAGCCGCGATTGGCAACATCTGCACGGAATTCACGGGCCAAAGCGGCGGTCGCCCGCAAGACCACGCCGGAGAAAATCAACGACGTCGGACAAGGCCGGGTATGGACCGGCAATCAGGCGAGGAACGCGGCCCGATTGACCGCACCGGCAGCTGGCGATGCAATCAAGTCGGCAGCCGCCAAAGCCAAGCTCGGTGATGATGCGCGTGATTTACGTCGAGACGGAACGCACGCCTTTCGAGCTTGATATCGCGGTTGGGCGGCGCGCAACTGGAAGCGTGGATTCAGACGATGGTGGGCAATGCGGCCAACAATGTCTTGCCATTCGCGGCGGTTCCCGATGTTGCGCGAGGTGCAGCACGATCTTGCCTGGATCCTGGAAGCGGCCGATCGGGCGGAGCAGCGGCAACCGTTTGCCGCGTATGCGCACCGTTTGTGCGTTGCCGAATAGTTGGCGGCGGAAAAGCCGGACTCACTCATCGGTGAATGCGATGATGAATGAAACTACGCAGACGTGGAACCGGTCGCGCCGAAATCGATGCCCGGAAAGAGCCTGTCATGATTGAATTCGGCAGTCCGTGGTGCGGTCATTACCGTGCCGCGCAGGGCTTGATCGCGGGTTGCCCTCGAGAAACATCCCGGCGTGCATCACATCAAGATTGCCGACGGCCTG
>JADKJR010000019.1 GCA_016720925.1 Betaproteobacteria bacterium
ACCAGATGCTGAAGAAACTTCTTGCCGCCGATACGGCGCATTTCCAGGTCCCGAACTTCATGAATCCCCAAACGGGCCAGTTGCGCCTTCAGTAGCGGCGACTGAAACGGCGTCTCCGTCAGCGGCAACAATTTGCCCTTGGGAACGGCCATGATCACCATGTCGCCAAGCCCTACTTCGTAGGCAACGTAGTCCTCAAAATTTGCCCCCAGCGCTTTCAGTATTGACGAGACCAGTTCGATATCGATTTCGTACAGCTGAATCCATTGCACCAGCACGCCATCGTCCTGCAAATGCCGCTTGATCTGGGTATAGAACTCATTGGAAAACAAGCCGGACACACCGCTTACCCATGGATTCGACGGCTCGGAGACGATGATGTCGTACTTGTCCTTTCTTCCCGCGAAGAAGCTCTTCGCATCCTCGATGTGAATCTTGCTGCGCGGATCGGTATAGGCGCGCTCGACCATGTCCCCGAACAATCGCGCGCCTTCCACCATCGCCGGTTCTATTTCGATCGTGTCAACCGATGTGATCGAGGTGCTCCCCAGCAAGGTATGGGTCGTCAGGCCCGATCCAAAACCGATATTGGCGATTTTTTTCGCATGGGGTTTATGCGCAAGCGGCAAGGCGCCGGCGAGCACCATTGTCGACTCGTCCGCGATTGATGCGTCGCCATCCATCGACATCGCCGCGTCGGTCTTGCCGTTGGTAATGATGGCCTGAATGTTGGGATCTTTAACGACGTCAATCGATGCCGTCTTTCCGTCACGGTGATAGAGATTTTTGACTTTCTGCGGATCCTGAAGGCGCCCTTGCCGATATACGCCCGAGGCCATCTTGGATGAATCAAACTCCACCAGCAGCACTGCTGACAGCACGGACAGAACGCCCAGACCGGCCGCCCACGGAAAGACCTTGTGCAACCGGATTTGCGGAAGCCGCGCGCCCAGCACGATCGCAATGCCGATATCCACCACCGCCGCAATCACAATCAGATTCTTCAGCCCGAATGACGGCATCGCAATATGCACCGCAAACAGGACGCCCACAATCGCGCCAAGCGTGTTCCACGCATAAACTTTGCCGATGCTGGACTCGCCATAGCCCTTGTCGAGCAACGCGAAGGTAATCAGCGGCAAGGACATCCCCGCGCAAAATGCCGCCGGAAACATCACCGACAACGATATGAGGTGGCTGATGAGGTTGAAGACACCATAGGAAAATTCCGTCTTGGCCAGCGACGTCATCGTCATTTGCATCGCATCAAATGTCATGCCGTACACCGGCAAGGTCGCCAAGGCAAGAACGCCTTTTGCGATGAGAACCAGTGCCAGAACGCCGATGACATTTGCATAACTGTCGATCCTGCGTTTGATCCACAGCCCGCCGAGTGCAATACCCAGAATGAATGCGCTCAGCATGATTTCGAATGCATGGGTGGAGCTTCCCAGCACCAGGCTCAACATGCGAATCCAGCCGATCTCATAGCAAAATGATGCCGCGCCGGTGAGCAGGGAGGCGCCAAGCAACAGATACAAGAGCTGGGGCGGATGCGCCCTGGCGCGCTCAGAAGCCGCCGCAGCAGCCGGTATTGACGACTCTTCGTTCGGTGCATGGATTGAAAATTTGGTGATGGCAAACACCACCAAGGCCAATGCAATATTCATCAATCCCGCCGTGAGCAACGTGCCCGGCATGCCAACCTTCTCGATCAAATAAAAGCCGCTGGCCAAAACGCCCACCGCCGCACCAAAGCTATTGGTGAAATACAACATGGACAGCGCGGATCCCGGCGTTTGCGGGTAGATGCGCATGATGGCCGCCGTCATCAACGGGAACGTCATCCCGAGCAGGATGGACTGCGGCAAGATCAGCGCGCCGCCAATCGCCCATTTAACGGCATTGATACTTTCGGGCGAGCCGAGGGCAGGAAAGATGACTTCGTAGGCGAATGCAATGGTGTTGACAAAAACACCGTGAAAGATGAGCGCCAGGAATCCGATGGCCAATTCCGCGATGGCATAGCCTAATAAGAGATTCTTCCATCGGTCGGTGTATCCCGCGCAAATCCTGGCGCCTATCGCCATGCCACCCATGAAGATCGCCAATACCAGCGTCTGGGAATAGGCCGCGTGCCCCAGAAACAGTTTCAGGTAATGACTCCAGATCGACTCGTAAATGAGTCCCGCGAATCCGGAGATGGTAAACAGAATGAAAAAAACGCTGCGGGGAACGGTCACTTTGGCTGCTGCTGGCGTCATTGGGATCCTTGAGTTTTCAAATCGGCAGAAGAACGGACTACGATAGATTCGGACCGGCAATTCAGTGAATATTATCTGCGACAGCACAGATTGATTGGAAATAATGTTTCCATGCGACAGTGAAAAAAAACAGGACACATCATGCGCAGCAGGCGCAGAAATTTCTTGGGCGATGATGCAGTGGCGACCCAATGAAAAAGGGCCGCTTCATTTCGAAGCGGCCCGTTTCAGACTTCTCTACTCAGATTGCAGTGTCCGACTAGTACCCTGTCTGTGCCTTGGCGCAGGTGGTGGTGGCAAAATCCCAAACCACGGAAGTCGCGCTAACTTTGGGGGTAATCGTCACAACGCAAGATTTCACGGCCGCGGTACCCGTCAGAGTCATGACGTTACCGGCGTAAGTTACGGTCGCGAGTTCTTTAACAGGGACCGGGAACACGGCACCGGTTACTGTCGTCACCTTGGCGTCTGTATCGCAATTCGCTAACACACCCGCCTGGTTCTGGACGCACTCGGCAATCGCCGTCTTGAATGCGGCCACTTGGGCGATATTGTCCTGCCACTTGGCACGAGTGATGTAATCCTGGTATTGCGGAATGGCGATAGCAGCCAAGATGCCGATAATCGCAACGACGATCATCAGTTCGATCAGGGTAAAGCCTTGTTGAACTTTTTTCATGTGGTTCTCCGTAACTAGTTGGGTTGGTTGTAAACACAGTGCGGTGTGTTCGCCGGGAACTTAATGCAACCGCCGTGCCAGAATTGCGGGGGCGAAAAGCAATTGCCGTGACGATTTCACACAGATCCGCCAAGAATACAAACATCAAATTAAATCCATTTGTAATCAATAACTTGAAATCTCATCGAGCGCACGTGAAGACACAAATACCTGGATCGCATGCCGAAACAACTTGATTCACCTATCCGCCGCAAAATTGTTTGTGCGATATGGCACAAAAATGCCGCCATGTACACAAGAATTCGTTGTTACAAGTGACGTTGTACATGACGGACTGACGAATCGCGTCACTTTCTGGCTGCGTCAAACCCGGGAATGGCTGCCTGATCAACGTTATCCACCTGCACCGGGTCCAGAAACTGTTCCGCGTACTTAAGATAGACCCGCTGGCGCACAAACACATCGAACAGATCCGGATCGATGTGACCGTTCTGCTTGAGCTTGCCAAGTATTTGCAAGGATTCAGAAAGCGTCTTGCCGGGCTTGTAGGGACGATCTTTGGCGGTCAGCGCCTCAAAGATATCAGCGATGCCCATGGTCCGAGCCTGGATACTCATCTGCGCACGCGAGAGCCCTTTTGGATAGCCCTTGCCGTCCATGCGCTCGTGATGGCCGCCCGCGTACTCTGGAACGTTCTTTAGATGCTTCGGCCACGGCAATGCTTCAAGCATGGTAATCGTCGCGTCGATATGGTGATTGATGATTTTGCGTTCGGTAGTGTTCAGCGTGCCATAGGGAATATTGAGGTTGTCCCGTTCATCGTCGGTCAGGAAAGTGACCGTTTCGCCGGATGATCCCTCCAATGGATAGCAGGCGATCCTGTTTACGCGTGCCTGGTCTTCAGGGCTCATGCGCTCGCTGCCAACGTTGGCGCGTTCGAGAAAGGCACGATCTTCATCAAGTTGCTGTGAACGCGCGTAAAACGTTTCCTCGGCCTGTCGCGCAGCTTCCTGATCGCCTGATTCCGCGGCCGAAAGTTTGGCTTTGAGCATGGTGATTTCGGCATCGCGCTGCAAAATGTCAAAGCGCTGCGAAACCATGTGCACGCGGTCAAAAATTGTTTCCAGCTTGGTCGCCTTGTCAACGACGTGAACCGGTGTCGTGATCTTTCCGCAATCGTGTAACAAGCCTGCGATTTTCAGCTCGTAGCGGTCCTTGTCCGTCATGCGAAAACCGGCGAGTGGTCCTTCCTGTACCGCTGCGGCGGCTTCAGCCAGCATCATGGTCAATGTCGGCACGCGCTTGCAGTGCCCGCCCGTATACGGTGATTTCTCGTCGATAGCCGTGTTGATCAATTCGATCAGCGACTCGAACAGCATTTCCAGCTGCGTAATCAGCATGCGATTGGTAAGGGCGATCGCGGCTTGCGATGCCAGTGACTCGGCCAGCCGCTGATCCTCCGCCGTGAAGGACATTACCTGGCCGTCATTATTCTGCGCATTCAAAAGTTGCAGCACGCCGATGATTTCACCGTCGTGGTTCTTCATCGGAATGGTCAGGAAAGAGGTCGATCGATAGCCGGTTTTCTTGTCGAAATTACGCGTGCCGGAAAAATCAAAGCCCTCTGCCGTGTAGGCGTCCGCAATATTGACCGTCTCATCCCGCAGCACCGCATAGGCGGCGACCATCGACGTGTTTTCCACGCCGTCTGGCTGATGGAGGGGAATGGGGTAGAACGGCACATCGTTGCCGGTTGTACCGCCCATTGCAATATGCAGACTATCGTTGAGAACGATTTCAAATTTGAGATGGCCGTCTATCACGCGATAAAGCGTGCCGCCATCCGCATTGGTGATGGTTTTGGCAGCGTGGAGGATGGTCTCAAGCAGGCGGTTGATGTCCTTTTCGGAGGACAAAGCAACGCCGATGCGGTTCAGGTATTCAAGTGAGGTGAACAGCCCCTCGTTGACGGATGCGTCCGGTAGCGCCCGAAAGGTACGACTGATGGCCTTTGCGTCAGCGTGCGAGCTCATTACTTGATGCAGACTGCCCTAACCTGCTTCAGGTCGGTCAAGCCCATCATCACTTTCTCCATACCGTCCATCTTCAGCGTGCACATGCCTTCCTCGACGCACTTGACGAAAAGTTCGGCGACGCGGGCCTTCTCCTGGACCATTTTTTTCACCGGGTCACTTGCGATCATCAGTTCATGTAAACCTACGCGCCCCTTGTATCCGGTGCCCCCGCAGGCATCGCATCCCTTGGCCCGCTGCAATGTCAACTTTCCATCCTTGCCATATTCTTTCAGCCAATAGTCGTACAGTTTCTTGGCTTCGCCCTGCGGGTCCTTTCGCCACGGCTCGGTCTGGCGCAAGTCATTGGTGAATTCATGCATGAAAAGCTTTAGCTCTTCGGCGTCGGGGGAATACGCTTCCTTGCATTTTCCGCAAAGGCGCTTGGCAAGGCGCTGGGCCAGGATGCCGGTAAGTGCATCGGCAAAGTTAAAAGGATCCATGCCCATGTCCAGCAGGCGAATAACCGCTTCCGGCGCGGAATTGGTATGCAAGGTCGCAAATACCATATGGCCCGTGAGTGAGGCTTCAATGCCAATGTGGGTCGTTTCCGCATCGCGCATTTCGCCTACCATGATTATGTCCGGGTCGGCACGCAGGAATGCCTTCATCACAACCGGAAAATCAATTACTTTCTTGTTGACCTGAACCTGCCTGAGACCTTTCTGCGTAATTTCCACTGGGTCCTCGGCCGTCCATATCTTCGTCTCCGGGTTATTAAGTGAGCCCAATACCGAGTGAAGCGTCGTGGTCTTGCCGGAACCGGTTGGGCCACAAACAAAGAATAGTCCATAGGGTTTTGACACTGCGGCGATCAGGTTCTTCTTGTTGTTGGTGGTCAGCCCCAGTTTATCGAGCGGTATCGGTTCACCTGCAGCGAGGATACGCATGACGATATCCTCAACGCCGCCCGTCGTGGGAATCGTTGCGACGCGCAGCTCGATATCGAGTGGCCCATACTTCTTGAACTTGATCTTGCCATCCTGCGGCTTGCGTTTCTCGGAAATATCGAGATCGCACATGATCTTCAGGCGCGCCGCCAACGCGCTTCGGTAACTGGACGGCACTTCAATGTAAGGGAACAGCGTGCCATCCTTGCGGAAACGCACGCCGGTCTTGCCTTTGCCGGGCATGGGTTCGATGTGGATATCAGAAGCGCCCTGATTGTAGGCGTCAATGATGATCTTGTTCACCAGTTTGACGAGTTCATTATCCGCGGCCGCGGAAAGCTCGTCATTGCCGGTGTCGATGGTTTCGCTTTCATCGTCCAGATTGGACAGAAGATCACCAATATCTTCCGACCCGACGCCGTCGCTGCCGAAGAAGTGATTGAGCGTCAAGGTGAAATCCCGCGCGGCACAAACGCGATAGACTGGCTTCTGTTTCGGAAAAATATTCTCGACGACACGAGAGCTCTTCAGATGCTCGGGGTCCGTGGTGAGGATGATCAGGCCTTCTTTGCTTTCTTCGATCGGCAGCCAGTTTGCGGACTCGGCATAGTCCCGCTTCAGGTTTTTCAGCAGGTCAATTGGACGGATACGGTCCGGCTTGAACGGCTCGTAGGGAACGCCAAAATATTTCGCAAGCGCGGCGCCCAGCGCCGGTGGCTTGACCTGAAATTCATCAATGAGAATATCTTCGACATTCTTGTTCTTGCGCCGTGCCGTGCGTGTCGCCAGTTCAAGTTCGCCTTCGGAAATGACGTTGTCGACAATCAAATATTCAAACTTGGACTTTATCTGACCCGGAATTTGTTGCCGGACACGGAAGGCGATTGCCAGCGTCTTTGACAACTCAACCAGCCCTTCTTCCGACAGCGAGGGAAATGGTGTTCCTGGAAGATGATTGATAACCTGAACGACGCCGAGCAGTTCATTGCCGCTTTCGCCGCCTGTAATCGGGGCCACCATCATTTGCTTGGTGCGGTAGCCGGTGCGTTGGTCAACGGCTTTCAGAAACGCCAGATTCGGTGAAAAGCTCTTCAGTTCGGCATCGTCATAAACGTCCTTGATATTCATGAAGCGTTTGTTGAGCGCGGCGCACCCAGCGATCGAGCTTTCCGACAGGGGCAGCTTAATATCCTTGAATGAATTCAGACCTGATTTGACTTTCGAGACGATCGACTGGCCATCATCGGACATCGTGTAAATCGTCAACCGGTCAGCATCGAACAGCTGACAAATGTCGCGCGCCACGTCCAACATGATTTCGTCGACGTTTGACGTTGAGTGGATGCGATTCGTTACCGCCTGAATTTTTTTTGAAAACGCCAGCTTGGACGACATGTCGGCGACATTCGCACCACCACTGGGAGCACCACCGGCTTTTGGTTCCAACACCGCACTCATAACCGACCACCCCGACTCTCTCAATTGTTTGACCATCCACTACAACGCCTTTGACGCCACACTGAACTGCAAGTTGCCCAAGGGCACCTACATTAATCCAAACTCCGTCGCGATACTGCGTTACTCAAGAAATTCTGTCGCTTGCATATCAAACATATGCCGCACGCCAAAATTTCAATCGCGCCTTGTCTTACTTAGGATTTTGAATTAATAGAAGTACCCTATATCGTCATTTCCATACCGTTCTCAAGCATGCGCGGCCTCCATTTGCCGGCATTTCTGCCGATTTCGCTCATGGTGAGATGAATTTCGCCGGGCTTCAAATGGGTAACCAGGACCTCCACCGGGCGGTTCAACTTCGACAACTCTTCAGCAAGCATGCTGGGGCAAAGGTGTTTCGAAGCGATCGCGATTTCGCGCTCCTTGTTGGGAAACGCCGTTTCGATGATCAGATACTTCAGGTTTTTTACGCGATTGGCGATTTCCCACAACGCATCGTTTGTCGTGGTGTCGCCACTGAAAATCAGGGTTGCATTGCCGCTGTCAAGCAAATAGCCGACCGCAGGAACGGTGTGAACGGCGGGAATTGCCGTGATCTTGCGGCCATCGAAATCGAGTGTTTCACCAACAGAAATCTCACGGTACACCATGCACATCTGGTCGCCATTGGGGATCTCGGAGAAATCCGGCCAGATCTTCCAGTTGAACAAATGCTCCTTGAGAATCTGAATCGTCGCGGCGCTGCTGTAGACGGTAACCGGGCGGTTTCTCATCCAGCAAACCGTATCGACCAGAAACGGGATGCTCGTGACGTGATCAAGATGGGAATGCGTGACGAAAATATGGTCGATTTTTACCAGTTGCTCGATGGAGAGATCGCTCACACCGGTGCCGGCGTCGATCAGGATGTCTTCATCAACGAGCATCGAGGTCGTGCGGAGGTCGCCGCCGATTCCGCCACTACAACCTAGAACCTTGATTCGCATATTGGCCTCGCACGCTCGCTTTTGAGCCACTCATTGCTCGCGGCTTTTTGAACCTTTATCCCACATGGATATCAACCAGGGTTCACCGCAAATATTATGGCGATTATGCGCCGCCAAAGGCGGAAGAAATGTGCTGCAACTCACACCCCTTGGTTGGTCCGCCCGCGATGCGCGCCCCAGGCAGCCGACCCTTCTGGCGTCTACAGGCTCTTGTGACACGAATCATCGTTTCTGCCCATCGCGTACCCAGTGACCGACATGCTGGTTTGAACTGTTTCAAGGCTTGTAGAAAAACTCCATCTTGACGCCGGCAATCTCAATGAGGTCATGATCGCTCAGCTGTTGTGCATGGCCGCCAAGCGCCACTCCATTGATTGTCGGAAACGACGCTCCTTCAACGTGCGTGATGAAGAATCCCGTCGGGCGGCGCGTAATCACGGCAACCTGCACACCAGGTTTGCCAATGGTGGTGAGATTCTTGACGAGATCGAGGGTGCGTCCTGCCGCCGCCCCCGACAACACCTGAATCGCCGAGTCCCGCGCTGGGCCGTTAGGGTCGTGCGCAGGTGGGGCAGGCCGGACGGGAGCCGGAGATGGCGGTGTATGTGCCGCTGCCGCCTGTGGCAGCGGCGGCGGTGAAGCTGCCGGTTGCATGGAACCTGGCATTGGCAGCGGCCGCAAATTTGTCTGGGTATCTGACGATGGAGCCGATGCCACCGGAGCTGCCGGGGCGGGCTTGCGGATGATCATTGTCTTTTCAAAATCGGCAGTCGACGCGGCAGCTGGCGCATCATTAAAATACTTGAGCTTGTGCTTGCCAATTTCGATGACATCGTTATTTTGTAGAAAGTGCTTCTTGATCGGTTTTCCATTGACCAGCGTGCCATTGGTCGAATTCAGATCCTCAATGAAAGAATCATTGAGGATGGTGATGATGGCCGCGTGCTCGCCAGAAACTGCGAGGTTATCCACCTGAATGTCGTTATGCGGCTTGCGTCCAAGGGTTGTCCGCTCACGGTTGAGAGTGATCTCCTTAAGCACCGTTCCATCTACACTCAAGATCACTTTTGACATAGCTGTAATCCTAAAAAATTACTTTCGATTGCATACGTGACGAACGGGAACCCCGCCGGCACGATGCTTTTTTGTCATCCAAACCAGGATTTCACTCGAGCCCAGAAACCGCGTTCCACGCCAAAATCCTTCATCACACGCACCAGCATCACTGAAACGTTATCACGTCCACCCGCATCATTTGCCGCCTGCACCAATTGCTGCGCAGTCAGGTCCAGATTCGATCTGAGCGCGATCAGCGTCATCTGGATTTCATCGTCTTCAATCATGTCGTTCAGACCGTCGGAGCAGAGCAGATAAATGTCACCTTCCAGAACGTCATAACTGTGTATTTCTGTTTCCACGTCGGGGTCAATGCCGACAGCTCGCGTCACAAGATTCTTGTTGTGTGATGACCGTGCATCTTCCTTGGTGATCAATCCCGAATCAATCTGTTCCTGAAGCAATGAGTGGTCCCGGGTCACCTGCTCAAGCGCATCATCACGCATCCGGTAAAGCCGGGAATCACCAATGTGCCCCACGGTCATGAAATTATCATAGAACACGCATGCGACCAGTGTCGTGCCCATGCCTGCACAGTGCGGATCCTTTTGGGCAGCTTCGAAGATCGCCGTATTTGCCAGACTCACCTGCGTCTGCAGAACACTTTCGGAAAGCGCTTTCGCTTCGTCGCGATCGAGCCTTTTCAAATCCTCTTTGGTCCAGGTCTGCGTCAGGCCCGCCGCGATGAGCGAAGTCGCCATACCGCTCGCGACTTCGCCAGCGTTATAGCCTCCCATCCCGTCGGCAAGTACCACGATGCCCAAATCGGGCCGGGATTCCACACAGTCTTCATTGTGACTGCGGACCCTGCCTGGATCGGTAATACTCACTATTTGCAATGCACCCGCTGTCAATGCCACATACCCTCCCGCCACCCAATCTGTCTTTTTGATGTTTCGCTAGCTTGGGCCGAACCTATTTTTTCTGCAAGATTGCGGTCGCAACCAAAGCACAAACCCTCGCGCTTTGCCCGCTGCATCCCAAACCGCGCAAATGACCTATTTACTTGGATTTATAATAACTTAAAAAAACTATTTAAGAAACACTTCCGAAAATAGCGCAATGTCTCTGATTATTCAAGAAGAAAATCGAGCCGTTGCCACAAATAACAGGGGGATGGGTGATTCCGACTCGATACGCACGCGATCTGGCCCAAACCGTGGTTGCACTGGCTATCGCTTTGTTTTTGCTTACTTTTTTGATCGTACCAGTCGGTGCGGTCTGCTATACCGCCTTCTCCGACGGTCAAGGCGGCTTGACGTTTGGGTATTTCAGCTCCTTTTTTGGCATCTCGCTAATGCAGGAATCATTCTGGAATAGCCTCTTCGTCGCGTCGGCCAGTGTGCTCCTGGCTTCGCTGATTGCCCTTCCGCTGGCCTATTTCACGATTCGTTTTGATTTTCGCGGCGCATTGCTCATTCAAACGCTTGGCGTGCTGCCCTTGATCATGCCCCCGTTTGTCGGCGCGGTGGCCATGCAATTGATCTTTGGCAGGTCGGGCTCGATCAACCTTCTACTCAACGACTGGTTTGGTTTCTCAATCCCCTTCATGGACGGGCTATGGGGTGTCATTTTCGTGGAAGGCCTGCATTACTTTCCTTTCATTTTGCTCAATCTCTCGGTTGCCCTGAACAATATCGACAGCACCATGGAGGAAAGCGCACAGAACCTAGGTGCGCATGGCTTTCGATTATTTCGTCGAATCGTCTTTCCGCTTGCCCTTCCGGGCTACATCGCCGGTGCTTCACTCGTGTTCATCAAGGTATTTGACGACCTCGGTACGCCACTTGTATTGAATGTCACCAACATGCTCGCGCCACAGGCCTACTTGCGCATTACATCGGTGGGCCTCGAAGATCCTATCGGCTATGTCATCAGCGTTATCATGGTCGCGTTTTCGTTGCTGGCGCTATGGCTGTCCGCACGCGTCATGAAGGGTAAGGATTACGCATCCTCCCAGAAAGGCAGCGCATCACTTTCGCGTCGCCGGCTACCTTTGGGCCGTTCGATTCTCGCCTACGGCTGGATCATTGTCGTGTTGTTACTGGTGCTTTCGCCCCACATCGGCATTCTGCTTCTGTCGTTCGCCAAGGTCTGGAGTTTCTCCACTTTGCCGGACGCCTACACGCTGGATCACTACAAGACTGTGTTTGTCGACAGCCCTCGCATGATCGGCAACACGCTTCTTTACTGCGGCATCGCCGCTACACTGGATGTAGTGCTTGGTACCGCAATCGCCTACCTCATTTTGCGCACCAGGATTCGCGGGCGGCAGATTCTGGATTTCATGGCGACCGCAGCGCTTGCCATTCCCGGAATCGTGCTCGCAATTGGCTACCTGCGCGTCTTCAAAGGTGTGCAACTCCCGTATACCGATTCCCCACTGACATCGATGTGGATCATCATTGCGGTCGCCTATGCGATCCGGCGGCTCCCCTACGCACTCAGATCCTGCATGGCCGCACTCCAGCAGGTGTCGATTTCACTGGAAGAAGCGGCAGAAAACCTGGGCGCCACCAAGGGACGCACGGTTCAAAGAATTGTCGTGCCGCTTATGGCGGGTGGAATACTTGCCGGGTTCGTCACCAGTTTCATTACCGCCGCAGTTGAATTATCGGCGACGATCATGTTAACAACCAGCCAGACAGACGCGCCCATGTCCTACGGCATCTATCTTTATATGCAGTCGATTGCCGGCCGCGGCCCAGGCGCGGCGCTCGGAGTGCTCGCCGTGATCATCGTTGCCCTCGGAACCTACGTTTCACACCGGATTGTTTCCGGCAGCGCACCCACCTCCAACATACCAGCCAATGCAGACCAATTATGAAAACGGCAAACCGTGTCCAATCGGGAATCCAATCATGAACGCAGTGCGTGTCGAATGCCGCAACATCGCCCTTTCCTACGGAAATACGCAAGTTTTGAAAGGCATCAATCTTGCCATCGAGCCCGGTGAGTTTTTTGCGCTGCTGGGCCCGAGCGGCTCAGGCAAATCCACTTTGCTGAGATTGATCGCGGGCTTCAATGTCGCGCAAGCAGGGCAACTTCTGATTGATGGCAATGATCTCATCCAGGTTCCACCATGGGAGCGAAATATTGGCATGGTGTTCCAGAACTATGCGCTTTGGCCACACATGACGGTCGAGCGAAATATTGCCTTTGGTCTCGAAGAGCGCAGGTTGCCGCGCGAACTGATCAATTCAAAAGTTCGGGCAATGCTGGAACTTGTCGGGTTGACTGGCTATGCCAAACGCCGCCCGGGACAATTGTCGGGCGGACAGCAGCAACGCGTGGCGCTGGCACGCACACTGGCCATTGAGCCAAGGGTATTGTTGCTCGATGAACCGCTTTCGAATCTCGACGCCAAGTTGCGGGTACAAATGCGACAGGAGCTGAAGTCCCTTCAGCGCCGGCTTGGCATCACCACCATCTTCGTGACGCACGACCAAGAGGAAGCGCTAACCACCTGTGATCGAATTGCCGTGATGGACCAGGGCGTGATTCAACAAATCGGCACGCCGGTGCAACTCTACGATCAGCCCGTCAATCGCTTCGTCGCTAATTTTGTGGGCACGATCAATTTATTTGAAGGCGACATCCAAGCCGTTGAGAATTCATCGACGTGCCGGTTTGTCTCGCGCCAACTCGGCACGGTACCCATGCCCGGCGATGCGGCAGTTATCACCCGCGGCAAGGCGCATCTCGCGATCAGACCCCATTCGCTTACCCTCGCCGATATCAACACGAAGCCGGAAACGGATCAAGTCAGCTTCGATGCGAGCGTGACGGAAACGGAGTTTCTCGGCGAATTCGTGCGCTATCGTGTTGCAACGCAACACGCGGAATGGATTGCCGATCAGCCACACAGAACAGGCGCACAGCTTTTTCCGGTCGGCTGCAAGGTCAAGCTGATGATAAGTGTTCGCGATACACGCGTCCTGCCCGCGTAGCGTTGTTTGCCACCCGCCGATTCAGTCGCCTTTTCAATGAAGGGCGTGGCACTTGCTTATCGAATCATGTCTAATACCGGCTGTGGATATTAATTACAAATAAATCAATAGAGGAGCTTTTCATGGACCGTCCCGCATTCCTTGAAAATGACATGGACCCGCAGGAAACGCGGGAATGGCTGGATGCGCTGGAAGGCGTGCTCGATACTCAGGGCCCCGAGCGGGCGCACTTCCTGATCGAGCAACTGGTGGACAAGGCTCGCCATTCTGGCGCGCACCTGCCTTATTCCGCCAACACGGCATACATCAATTCGATTCCCCCGCACGCCGAAGACCTGTTGCCGGGCGACCAGGAAATCGAACACCGCATACGCTCGCTGGTTCGCTGGAACGCGATTGCGATGGTGTTGCGGGCAAACAAGGAAAGCTCCGACCTGGGTGGCCACATTGCCAGTTTCCAGTCAGCCGCGAACTTGTATGACATCGGCTTCGATCATTTCTGGAATGCGCCATCAGCCACGCACGGCGGCGACCTGGTATTTATCCAGGGGCATTCTTCTCCCGGCGTGTATGCCCGCGCCTATCTTGAGGGCCGCATCACGGAAGAACAGCTGGAAAATTTCCGTCGCGATGTCGAAGGCAAGGGCATCACCAGCTATCCCCATCCGTGGCTGATGCCGGATTTCTGGCAGTTCCCGACCGTGTCGATGGGCTTGGGTCCGCTGCAGGCGATTTACCAGGCGCGCTTCATGAAATACCTGCACAACCGCGGCATCCTGAATACCGAAGGCCGAAAAGTCTGGGCATTCATGGGTGATGGCGAAATGGACGAACCCGAATCATTGGGTGCCATTGCGCTGGCGACGCGCGAAGGTCTCGACAACCTGATCTTCGTCGTCAACTGCAACCTGCAGCGGCTTGACGGCCCAGTGCGCGGCAATGGCAAAATCATTCAGGAACTGGAAGCGGATTTCCGCGGCTCCGGCTGGAACGTGCTGAAGGTGATCTGGGGCCGTTACTGGGATCCGCTGCTGGCCAAGGACCACGATGGGTTGCTGCAACGGCGCATGATGGAAGCCGTCGACGGCGAATACCAGAATTACAAGGCGCGTGATGGCGCTTACGTACGCAAGCATTTCTTCGGCAAATATCCGGCGCTGGAAAAGATGGTGTCGTCGATGTCGGACGATGACATCTGGCGGCTTAATCGCGGTGGCCACGATCCATACAAGATTTACGCGGCCTATTCATCCGCCGTCAATCACAAGGGCCAACCGACGGTCATTCTTGCCAAAACCGTCAAAGGCTTCGGCATGGGCAAGTCCGGCGAAGGCCAGAATGCGACCCACCAGCAGAAAAAAATGGATGTCGGCTCACTGAAGCAATTCCGCGATCGCTTTCATATTCCCGTTGCCGACGAGGTGATCGCTGACATTCCATTTTACAAACCGGCCGATGACAGCCCGGAGATCAAATACCTCAAAGCGGCGCGCATAAAACTCGGTGGCTCGCTGCCGATTCGCCATCACAATATTCCGGCGCTGAAAGTGCCTGAATTGTCAATCTTCGAGCCATTGCTGAAGAGCACCGAGGAACGCGAAATCTCCACGACCATGGCTTTTGTACGCGCTTTCACGGCGCTGACCCGCGACAAGGAACTGGGGCCGCGCCTGGTGCCCATCGTTGCCGACGAATCACGCACCTTTGGCATGGAAGGCCTGTTCCGTCAGCTCGGCATTTATTCCTCACTCGGCCAGTTGTACGAACCGGTCGATTCCGGTGAGTTGATGTTCTACAAGGAAGACAAGGCCGGACAGATCCTGCAGGAAGGTATCAACGAAGCGGGGGCGTTCTGTTCATGGATGGCGGCGGGCACCAGCTACGCCAACCACGGCCAGCACATGATTCCGTTCTACATTTTCTATTCAATGTTCGGCTTCCAGCGCATCGGCGATCTGGCATGGGCGGCCGGCGACATGCAGGCGCGCGGCTTCCTGCTCGGCGGGACGGCCGGCCGCACGACGCTGAATGGTGAGGGCCTGCAGCACGAGGACGGTCACTCGCACCTGATGGCGGCGACGATTCCGAATTGCGTCTCATACGACCCCACTTTCAGTTATGAACTGGCCGTCATCATCCATGACGGGCTGAAGCGGATGTACGAAAAGATGGAGCACATCTATTACTACATCACCGTCATGAACGAAAATTATTCCCACCCGGCGATGCCGAAAGGTGCCGAAGCGAATATTCTCAAGGGCATGTATTTGTTCCGCGAAGGCGCGGATGCGAAGAAGCCACGCGTGCAGTTGATGGGTTCCGGCACCATATTCCGTGAAGTCATCGCCGCTGCGGAATTGCTGGAACTCGACTGGGGCGTGGCATCGGACCTCTGGAGTTGCACCTCCTTCAACGAACTGCGTCGCGATGGCATGGCGGCGGAGCGCTTCAATTTGCTCCATCCGGAAGACAAACCGCGGCTACCGCATGTCACGCAAATGCTCAAGGGCCGCAAGGGCCCGGCGGTCGCCGCAACCGACTACATGCGCAGTTTTGCAGACCAAATTCGCCCATACATCAACGATCGCAAATTCACGGTGCTCGGGACCGACGGCTTCGGACGTTCGGATACGCGCAATCAGTTGCGCAAGTTTTTCGAGGTCAATCGCTATTACGTCGTGGTCGCGGCGCTGAAGGCATTGGCGGATGACGGGCAGATTCAGGCGAAGCTGGTGAGCGATGCGATCAAGAAGTATGGGATTGACGCGTCGAAGCCCGCTCCCTGGACGGTCTAGTCTTCTGAAGACTCACAATCAAACTCTACAAAAAGAATCAAGAGGAGAATTTGCGTGGCAAATCTCGTTGAAGTAAAAGTGCCCGACATCGGCGATTTCACCGATATCCCGGTGATCGAAATCCTGGTCAAGCCAGGCGATACCATCAAGAAAGAAGATTCGCTGATCTCGCTGGAAAGCGACAAAGCGACGATGGAAGTTCCATCGACCCACGCCGGCGTCGTAAAGGAACTCAAGGTGAAGTTGGGCGACAAGGTATCGATGGGTGCGGTGGTGCTCGTCCTGGAAGAAACTGCCGCAACCAGTACCGCAGGGAACGCGGCGCCTATTCAGGCACCGGCCCAAACCCCAGCACCGGCGCGCCTTCCCGAGGCGATGCCGCCGAAAGCCCCGCCAGCATTGGCTCCCAGCCCGGTAGCCTCGCAGAATTCCACGGATCCCCTTCCGGCCAACGTGCACGCGAGCCCATCCATCCGTGCATTCGCCCGCGAACTGGGTGTCGATCTGACCAAGGTGAAAGGTACGGCGCTGAAGGGCCGCATCACCAAGGAAGACGTGCAGGGTTTTGTCAAAACCGAGTTGGCAAAGCCTAAAGGCGCTACCGGTGCCGGCGGTGCATTCGCGTTCCCGGAAATGCCGTACGTGGATTTCACCAAGTTTGGCGACATCGAGAAACGCGCCCTCTCGCGCATCAAGAAGCTTTCCGGCAACAACCTTGCACGCAACTGGGTGATGATCCCTCACGTCACGCAGCAGGACGAAGCCGACATTACCGACGTCGAAGCCTTCCGCGTCAAGACCAACGAGGAAAACGCCAAGTCCGGCATCAAGCTCACGATGCTCGCGTTTCTGATCAAGGCCAACGTCGCGGCGTTGAAAAAATTTCCGGAATTCAATGCCTCGCTGGAAGCCGGCGGCGAAAACCTCATCCTGAAAAAATACTACAACATCGGATTTGCGGCGGACACGCCGAACGGCCTCGTGGTACCGGTGATCAAGAATGCCGATCATAAGTCCGTGAGCGAGATTGCCCGCGAGATGGGTGAGCTTTCCGCCAAGGCACGCGAAGGCAAGCTCTCGCCCGCGGAAATGTCCGGCGGCTGTTTCACGATTTCGTCGCTTGGCGGCATTGGCGGCATCTTCTTCACCCCCATCATCAACGCACCGGAAGTCGCTATTCTCGGTGTCTCCAAATCCTCGATGAAGCCGGTGTGGAACGGCAAGGAATTTGTCCCCCGCCTCATCCTGCCGATGTCGCTCTCGTATGACCATCGCGTCGTCGATGGCGCGGCCGGCGCACGTTTCTCAACCTATCTCGCGGCGTTGATGTCCGACATCCGCAAGCTCGTGTTGTAAGGTCCGGATATGGCTAACCTGATAGAAGTCAAAGTCCCCGACATCGGTGATTTCACCGATATTCCGGTCATCGAAATCCTCGTCAAGCCCGGCGATACCATCAAGAAAGAAGATTCGCTGATCTCGCTGGAAAGCGACAAGGCGACGATGGAGGTTCCTTCGACGCACGCCGGCGTGGTGAAAGAGATCAAGGTCAAGCTCGGCGACAAGGTGTCGATGGGCGCGGTGGTGCTGGTGCTCGATGCGGTCGATGTGGCCTCATCACCTGCGAAACCTGCAAGCCCGGCCACCCACACGCAAGCGCCCGCAAAGGCTGTGCCAGCGCAGACCTCCGGACCTGCGCCGGCTGCCGGTTCATATACTGGTGTCGTCGATATCACCTGTGAGATGGTCGTCCTTGGCGCCGGTCCCGGCGGCTACTCGGCCGCGTTCCGCGCGGCCGATCTGGGCATGAAGACCGTCATCGTTGAACGCTACGCACAATTGGGCGGTGTGTGCCTGAACGTCGGGTGCATTCCATCGAAGGCGCTGTTGCACGTTGCGGCGATTGCCGATGAAACCAGCGCCCTCGCGGCGCACGGCATCACTTTTGGCAAGCCGGAAATCGATCTCGACAAGCTGCGCGGCTGGAAGGAAAAAGTCGTCGGCAAGCTGACCGGCGGCCTCGGCGGCATGGCCAAGGCGCGCAAGGTGGAAGTGGTTCGCGGTGTCGGCCAGTTCCTCGATCCGAATCACATGGTGGTCGAACTTACCACCGGCACGCGACAAGAAAAAACCGGCGAGAAGAAAGTCATCCGCTTCGAAAAGGCGATCATCGCAGCAGGCTCACAGGTCGTGCGATTGCCGTTCATTCCCAACGATCCGCGCATCGTCGATTCCACCGGCGCGCTGGCGCTGAAAGAGATTCCGAAGAAGATGCTGGTGATCGGCGGCGGCATCATCGGCCTCGAAATGGGCACCGTGTACTCGACGCTCGGTGCGCGACTCGACGTGGTCGAAATGCTCGATGGCTTGATGCAGGGCGCGGATCGCGATCTGGTCAAGGTCTGGCAGAAGATGAACGAGAAGCGCTTCGACAACATCATGCTCAAGACGAAGACCGTCGGTGTGGAAGCGAAGCCGGACGGCATCTACGTCACGTTTGAAGGTGAAAGTGCACCGAAGGACCCGCAGCGCTACGACATGGCGCTTATGAGCGTTGGCCGCGCACCGAACGGCAAGAAAATCAGCGCCGACAAGGCCGGTGTGGCCGTGACCGATCGAGGCTTCATCAACGTCGATTCGCAGATGCGCACCAACGTGCCGCATATTTTTGCCATCGGCGATCTCGTCGGCCAGCCGATGCTGGCACACAAGGCCGTGCACGAAGGTCATGTCGCGGCCGAAGCCGCTGCCGGGCAGAAGTCGCACTTCGACGCACGGGTTATTCCGAGCGTAGCCTACACCGATCCCGAAGTAGCCTGGGTCGGCGAGACCGAGGATACCTGTAAGGCCAAGGGCATCAAGTACGGCAAGAGTACGTTTCCGTGGGCAGCTTCAGGACGAGCGATTGCCAATGGCCGCGACGAGGGCTTCACCAAACTTATCGTCGATTTGGAAACGCATCGCGTAATAGGCGGCGGCATCGTCGGCACGCATGCCGGGGATCTGATCGGCGAAATTGCATTGGCCATTGAGATGGGCTGTGATCCGGCCGATATCGGCAAGACCATTCATCCGCATCCGACGCTTGGGGAATCGATCGGCATGGCGGCGGAAGTGTTTGAAGGCGTTTGTACGGATTTGCCGGCGCAGCGGAAGTAGTGGCTTTCGCTCTACAAGTTTCGAAAACTCCAGCATTGGTGGGCTTCTCGGGGGATTTTTCTGCCACGGACCGCGCCAGTGCTTGAGTTTATGCCGTCATTGCCATAAAGAAGGGAATCCAGGTTTCACCGCTTTCACTTTCAACAGGACTATGCCGGGGGTACCCGCGCAGACTTGAAGTACACGCTATTTCTTCACCCCAAAACAGTGCTCTAACGCCGGAAACTTGCCTCCCCTAACCTCTTCCGCATACTCTGCCGCCGCTGCTGAAACCATCTTCCCCATCTCCACATACCGCTTTGCAAATTTCGGCGTGAAATCCGGAAATAGCCCCAGAATATCTTCCGTCACTAGCACCTGCCCATCACACGCGGGCGACGCCCCGATCCCGATCAACGGCACCTTCAACGATTCCGCCACCGCGCGCGCCACCGGCTCGATGGTACCTTCGATCAATAACGCAAATGCTCCCACGCTTTCGAACTGGCGCGCGATCGTCGTCCACTTTTTCGCTGCATCATCCTCACGCCCCTGCGCCTTGAAGCCGCCCATCTCGTTTACACGTTGCGGCATCAGGCCGATGTGCGGCATGATCGGCAGCCCGCGCGCGACCAGAAACTCGACTGTCTCGACCAATTCAGCGCCGCCTTCCAGCTTCAGGCCCTGCGCACCGGATTCCGCCATCGCCCGCGCACAATTGCGATACGCCTGTTCCTTTGATTCCTGATAGCTGCCAAATGGCATGTCAAGCAGCACCGCCGCATGTTTCGAACCACGCATGACCGCTTGCGTATGGGCAATCATCGTGTCCAGCGATACATTGAGCGTGTTCTCCATGCCGTAAACGACCATGCCCAGTGAATCCCCCACCAGCAGGACGTCGCAATGCGGGTCAAGCAACTGCGCCATCGGCTTGGTGTAGGCGGTCAACATGACGATCTTGCCCGGCCCCTTCATGGCTCGAAGGTCGGGGATGGAAATGCGTTTTTGCGTGGAATGGACGCTCATGGATATTCTTTCGACTTAGCGGGTTAGTGTATTGGCGTTATTATCACGTTTTGTTTAGAGGTTTCACTCAAAATCATGTCGCTCATCATTCGCTGGTTCATCAACGCGCTCGCTCTCATGCTGGTTGCGTATCTTTATTCGGGCGTTCAGGTCAATGGGATCGTCGAAGCGCTCATTGCGGCGCTGGTGCTCGGCCTGGTCAATGCGCTCATTCGGCCGATCCTGGTTCTCCTCACGCTGCCGGTAACCGTTCTCACGCTGGGACTTTTCATCTTTGTCATCAACGCCTTTCTTTTCTGGTTTGTGGCCGAGATCGTCAAGGGCTTTACGGTCAGCGGCTTTATGGGAGCACTCATAGGATCGATCATGTTCAGCGTGATTACGATCATCACCAGCTGGCTGATATCCGGCACGAAAAGCGGCAAGTAAGGTCGGAAATCCGCAGGGCCCTCGCCGCCCCAGCCAGCGGCCTGAAGCGCCTGCCGTGTGCCCGGCGCCAAATGTGCGCAGGCACATTTGACGAAACCCCGTGGCCTCCCCAGCCAGCGGCCTGCAGGCCGCTGCCGTGCGCCCGGCGCGAAATGTGCGCAGGCACATTTGACGAAACCCCGGGCTTACCCCCTTGAAATTTGTGGGATAGCCCACAAATCCTGCAGGACCCTGTTTTTTCTGGAGTTTTTCGATGTCCGATCCGACCCAAAACGCGGCGTCTGAAGCCGACGTTACGTCGGCAGAAGCGGCTGCGCCCGAATCTGCCTCCCCTGAACAACAAATCGCGGCGCTGGAAAAAGCACTCGCTGAAAGCCAATTCAAGGCTCAGGAGAGTTTTGATCAATTCTTGCGTGCCAAGGCCGAGATGGAGAACATCCGCCGCCGGTCCGCCGAAGATGTGCTCAAGGCACAAAAATTCGGCGTAGAGAAAATCGCCGATGCACTCCTGGCGGTCAAGGACAGCATGGATGCGGCGCTGGCCGTCGAGAATACCTCTGTGGAGTCTTTCAAAACCGGCGTCGAATTGACATCGCGCCAGCTCACCAATGTGTTCGAGAAATTCTCCATCAAGGAAGAAAATCCGGTCGGCGCGAAGTTTGATCCAACCCGGCATCAGGCCATTGCCGCGCTGGAATCCGATCAGCCGGCAAATACCGTTATCAACGTCATGCAAAAGGGTTACATGCTGCATGAACGCGTTTTACGCCCGGCGCTCGTGGCGGTCGCCAAAGAAAAATCGGCTGAATCACCGGCAAATTCTTGAAAAACTCAGCAACAACCCTACCTACAGAACAACTTTAACAAATCTAGATTGAGGTAATTATCATGGGAAGAATCATCGGTATCGACTTGGGAACCACTAACAGCTGCGTGGCCATCATGGAAGGCGGCGTGCCCAAGGTCATCGAAAATGCGGAAGGCGCGCGCACCACGCCATCAATCGTCGCCTATCAGGACGACGGCGAAGTACTGGTCGGTGCCTCGGCCAAGCGCCAGGCGGTCACGAACCCCAAGAATACGTTGTATGCGGTGAAACGATTGATCGGCCGCCGCTTCGAAGAAAAAGAAGTGCAGAAAGACATCAACCTGATGCCTTACAAAATCGTCAAAGCCGACAACAACGACGCGTGGGTTGAAGTCAATGGCAAGAAAATGGCGCCACCGCAAGTTTCCAGCGAAGTGCTGCGCAAGATGAAGAAGACTGCGGAAGATTACCTTGGCGAAGAAGTCACTGAAGCGGTCATCACCGTTCCGGCTTACTTTAACGATAGCCAGCGGCAAGCCACCAAGGACGCGGGTCGCATCGCTGGTCTGGATGTCAAACGCATCATCAACGAACCGACCGCGGCTGCGTTGGCCTTCGGCATGGACAAACAGGAAGGTGACCGCAAGATCGCCGTATACGATTTGGGCGGCGGTACGTTTGATATTTCCATCATCGAAATCGCATCGGTTGAGGGCGAGCATCAGTTCGAAGTGCTTTCCACCAATGGCGATACATTCCTCGGTGGTGAAGACTTTGATCAGCGCCTGATGGATTACCTGTGCGACGAATTCAAGAAGGATCAAGGCATCGATCTGAAAAAGGACGTGCTGGCCCTGCAACGCCTGAAGGAAGCCGCGGAAAAAGCCAAGATTGAACTGTCGTCCGCGCAGCAAACCGAAGTGAACCTGCCCTACATTACGGCCGACGCAAACGGCCCGAAACATCTGGCCGTAAAACTGACCCGCGCGAAATTTGAAGCACTGGTCGATGAATTGATCGAACGCACCATTGAGCCCTGCCGCATCGCCATCAAGGATGCGGGCGTGAAAATTGCCGATATCTCTGATGTGATTCTGGTCGGCGGGCAATCGCGCATGCCGAAGGTGCAGGAGAAGGTGAAGGAGATTTTTGGCCGCGAGCCTCGCAAGGACGTTAATCCTGACGAAGCTGTCGCCGTTGGTGCCGCGATCCAGGGCGGCGTATTGAAAGGCGACGTGAAGGACGTGTTGCTTCTTGACGTCACGCCGTTGTCGCTCGGCATTGAAACGCTGGGCGGTGTCGCCACCAAGCTGATCAAGAAAAACACCACGATTCCGACCAAGGCATCGCAGGTATTTTCCACCGCTGATGACAACCAATCTGCTGTGACCATCCACGTGTTGCAGGGTGAACGCGAATTGGCGGCGGGCAACAAATCGCTGGGACAATTCAACCTGGAAGGCATTCCGCCTTCGGCGCGCGGCATGCCGCAAATTGAAGTGACTTTCGATATTGACGCCAACGGCATCATGCATGTGCACGCCAAGGACAAAGCCACCGGCAAGGAAAACAAGATCACCATCAAAGCAAACTCCGGCCTGAACGAGGAAGAAATTCAGCGCATGGTGAAGGATGCCGAAGCCAACGCCGACGAGGACAAGAAGGCGCTGGAACTGGTGAATGCCCGCAATCAGGGCGATGCACTGGTGCACGCCACCAAGAAATCGGTGGCGGAATATGGCGACAAGGTCGATGCCGCCGAAAAGTCCGCGATTGAAGCCGCCAGCAAGGAACTGGAAGAATCCTTGAAGGGCAACAACAAGGACGAAATTGTGGCCAAGACCGAAGCCCTGAGCAAAGTCTCGCAAAAACTCGGCGAGAAAATGTACGCCGACATGCAGGCCAAGGCACAAGCCGACGCAGGCGCCGCGGCGGGTGGCGCGGCGGGTCCGGCCGCTGGCGGTGCAGGCGGTGGCGATGGCCAACCCAAGGAAAAAGATATGGGCAATGTCGTCGACGCCGAATTCACGGAAGTGAAAGAAAAGAAAGCTTAATCCCAACCACTATCGTGTTGGATTAATCGGCCGGGTTGGCGCACAGGATACATCGCGCTTAACTCGGCCTTCCCGTTTCAAAGTGCTGGAAGACCCATGGCAAACAAAAAAGACCTATACGATATCCTCAGCGTCAACCGCGACGCGAGCGATGAGGAAATCAAGAAGTCCTATCGCAAATTGGCGATGAAACATCATCCAGATCGCAATCCGGACAGCAAGGACGCGGAAGAGAAATTCAAGGAAGCAAAAAATGCCTATGAAATACTTTCCGATCCGGAAAAGCGCCGCGCGTACGATGCGTATGGTCATGCCGGCATCAATCCGCAGATGGGCGGCGGCCAGGGCGGGGAAGGATTTGGCGGATTCTCGGAAGCCTTTGGTGACATTTTCGGCGAAATTTTTGGCGGCCGAGGCGGACGCGGTGGCCAGCAGGTGTATCGCGGCGCGGACCTGCGATACAACATGGATATCACGCTTGAGCAGGCCGCGCGCGGAACCGAGACCAAAATCCGCATTCCCAGCCTGGATGAATGCGATACCTGCCACGGAACAGGCGCAAAACCAGGTACGCAGCCAAAGACCTGCCATACGTGCAATGGTCAGGGTCAGGTACGGATGCAGCAGGGGTTTTTCTCGATTCAGCAGACCTGCCCTACCTGTCATGGCACGGGCAAGGTCATTCCCGAGCCGTGTACCACTTGTAGCGGCGCCGGACGTGTCAAGAATCATAAGACTCTCTCGGTAAAGATCCCGTCCGGCGTTGACAACGGCGATCGCATCCGCCTTTCAGGTGAGGGCGAAGCGGGTGTCAACGGTGGCCCGCCTGGCGACCTGTATGTCGTCGTCCAATTGAAGCCGCACTCGGTTTTTCAACGGGAAGGTGCCGATCTGCACTGTGAAATGCCAATCAGCTTCACAATTGCCGCGCTGGGTGGCGAAATTCATATTCCGACCCTGGATGGCGAGGCCAAAATCAAGATTCCCGCGGAAACGCAGAGTGGCCAAGTATTCCGGCTGCGCGGAAAAGGCATCCGGCCGGTCCGCCAGACATCCGCAGGCGACCTGATGTGCCATGTAGTGGTCGAGACCCCGGTTCGGCTGACTGATCGTCAAAAGGAGCTCCTGCGCGAGCTTGAAGAAATCAACAAGAGCGATGGCGACAAGCACAATCCACGTGCGAAGAGCTTCATGGACAAGGTAAAAAACTTCTTTGCCGGCTGACCCACATTACGGATCCAGCTGTCACACCATCAATATTTTTGTTAGCCTGACGAAAGTAGACGCGAGCAATTTTGCGACTGAATTTTCGATAACAACGCGATATGTCCAGCGAAAAAATGCTGAATCCAATCTTGATGTGCGCGCGCATTTGTCAGGCGGAATACAATCACGGTGCAAGTCGCTCTGTTCACAAAGATTGAGGTGAACAAGAAAGAGAGTGCCAGTATTGCCTGGTCCAAGATTGGATAGCCTGAGGAGCTCATTATGATTGCGTATTTCCGGCGCGCTGCATGGCTTGCGTTGTTTACCGTTTTCCCACTCTCGCAAACGGCTTTCGCCGAGGGTGTCACGCCCGACACAATTCTCATCGGCCAGTCTGCCGCGCTATCCGGCCCCGCCGAAGAACTCGGCAAGGAAATGAAATCCGGAGCCGAAGCGTACTTCGATATTATCAATAAGGCTGGCGGCGTCAATGGCCGAAAAATCAAGATCGTCTCATTGGATGACGGCTATGAACCCGAAAAGGCCGCCGCCAACACCAGGAAGTTGATCACTGAGGACAAGGTTCTTGCGTTGTTCGGATATGTCGGCACTCCCACTTCAAATGCAGCGCTACCGATCTTCACTGAAGCCAAAGTTCCGTTTATCGGTGCATTCACCGGCGCACAGAGCTTGCGCGAACCGTTCAACCGGTATATTTTCAATGTCCGCGCGAGCTATTTCGACGAAACCGAGCAGATCGTCGGACATTTGGTACAGCAGGGCATCAATCGAATCGCCGTGTTCTACCAGAATGATGCCTACGGCAAGGCTGGGCTCGCTGGCGTCGAACGCGCCATGAAAGCGCGCAAACTCGAAATTGCCGCGACCGCAACTGTTGAGCGCAACACAACGGATGTTGCAGCGGCGGTAAGTACTTTGGCCAAGTCCAAAACCGACGCCGTTATCATGATCAGTGCCTACAAGAGTTGTGCGGCGTTCATCAAGGCAATGAAAGCGGCAGGCGGTTTTCAACAATACTGGAATGTGAGCTTCGTCGGTTCCAAGGCACTCTCCAACGCACTGGGCGACGAAGGGCGCGGCGTGCAGATTTCCCAGGTCGTGCCGTTCCCGTGGGCCGACGTAAGTCAGATTGTTCACAATTACCAAAAGCGAATGGGTGAACCGGAAAAATATTCGTTCACATCGCTTGAGGGATTCATTGCCGCCAAGGTATTCGTTGAGGGGCTGAAACGCGCCGGGAAAAATCCGACCCGTGAATCCCTCGTCGATGGCCTCGCGAGCATGGGCAAAGTCGATTTGGGTGGCTTCATCGTCAATTACACGCCGACGAATCACAATGGATCGAATTTCGTCGACTTGACGATCATCTCGCGCAACGGCACGTTCAAGCGCTAATCCCCCAACATACGCAGAAGCCGACAGATACTCAGACTGGAGAAGGGGCTCCAACCCATTGCGTGATTGGGGCCAAACTCTCTTCGAAATTGGTTTTTTCCGCCCTATCCAGCTTGATCGTATGCTTGCTTTAGCCAGGACTTCACTTCCAGATCAAATTCTCCGATCGCACCAATGCGTACGCGGTGGCTGACCATGCCATTCCATGTCCCCGAGGCTTCCAGTTTGCCGGTCGGCGCCACACCTTTCAGATTGATGCCAATATCCACACGCGTCGCGGTCGACGGCTGCACCAGCGCGAATTGTTTGGCGCGACGCAGACTAACGCAAGTTTTTTTGGGCGCGAACTCAATGTCCCGTCCAAATGTCGTCACCGTTTTTGCAATCGCGTCGTAGATTGGCCGTAACGCGGCTTTTGGTCCCGCAAACAGCGCATCAACGGGGTCTTCTTCCGATACGGCATCGGGCTTGCGCGCTTCGTGCGCGATCATGTTCGCGTAACCATGGCTCATTGGTCCCTCGAGCTTAAGATACGCGACGATGTCGGCATGCCGATCGGTGCCGAGCTTGCGCGCGACATTGATCCACGCCGCAAAAGTCTTGCCGGTTCTTGCTTCGAGATTTTCACGCATCCTTGTATTGGCATCATCCAACGTACTCATGTATGTCTCCCGGCGATCGTGCAATCAACAACAGCAAAAAAAACCCGCCCCAACCAAAGTCGGAGGCGGGCCGGGCTTTCTCCTCCTCGAAGTATTGAACTGACTACGGCTTGACCGGCAGTTTTTTCACTTCACGCCGCAATACCTTGCCGACGTTCGTCTTCGGCAGTTCATCCCAGAATTCGATGATACGCGGCAGCTTGTAGCCGGTGAGGTTTGCCTTGCAGTGCACCATCACCTTTTCTTTGGTAAGCGCCGGATCTTTCTTCACGACAACCACCCTGACCACTTCGCCGGATTTCTCATCAGCAGCCGCGACCGCGCAAACTTCCAGCACGCCCGGACAAGAGGCAATTACATCTTCAATCTCATTGGGGTAAACGTTGAAACCTGATACCAGGATCATGTCTTTCTTGCGATCGACTATCTTGAAAAAGCCCTGTTCGTCCATGATGCCGATGTCACCACTCTTGAACGCACCATCCCTGGCCGTCACCTTCGCCGTTTCTTCCGGCCGTTGCCAATAGCCCAGCATTACCTGCGGCCCCTGTATGCAGATCTCGCCGGATTGACCGACCGGCAGGATGTTTTCATCATCGTCGCGGATGGTCATCACGGTGGACGAAATCGGCAGGCCGATGCAGCCATTGTAATTTTCCAACGTCATCGGATTGATGCAGGCTGCCGGAGAAGTCTCGGTCAGGCCGTAAGCCTCGATCAACGCCTTGCCGGTGACCGCCTTCCATTTCTCGGCGACCGCGCGTTGCACGGCCATGCCGCCGCCCAATGCCAGTTTTAATCCGCTGAAATCAATCTTGTCAAATCCCGGCGCATGCAAAAGCGAATTGAACAAAGTATTCACGCCCGTCAGGACATTCCAGTGCCGGGTTGAAAGCACCTTAATGAATCCGGCAATATCGCGCGGGTCCGGAATGAGCACGTTCTCGCACCCGTGCTTCATGAACACCAGACTCGAGCTCAGCGCAAAGATGTGATAAAGCGGAAGTGGTTGAATGACCACCTCTTTCCCATCCACCAACCGGCCACCGGTCCAGCTACCGACCTGTTCCATATTGGCGACCAGATTGCGGTGCGTAAGCATCGCCCCTTTTGAGACGCCGGTCGTACCGCCCGTGTATTGCAGAAAAGCGAGGTCCGTATTCACCATTGGGGGGGCTTTGAATGGCGCTGAACGGCCCGCCGCAAGTGCTGCTTTCAACGTAATCGAACCCGGCAGGTTCCATGCCGGTACCGCCTTCTTCTTGTACTTCACAACGTAGTTGACCACCATTGCTTTGGGGAACCCCAGCAGATCACCTGCCTGTGTCGTGATGACTTGTGCTATGCCCGTTTTGGCGACGATTTGCTCAAGTGTGTGCGCAACATTCTCGACGATGAGGATCGCTTTCGCGCCAGAATCGGTAAGCTGGTGCTCCAATTCTCGCGGGGTATAAAGCGGGTTGCAATTCACCACGGTGAGCCCGGCGCGCAAAATGCCAAACACTGCCACCGGATATTGCAGAATATTCGGCATCATCACCGCGACCCGGTCACCCTTCGCGAGCTTCAGCGTTCCCTGGAGGTAGCCGGCAAACGCCAACGCCAATTCATCAAGCTCCGCGTATGTGAGTGTTTTTCCCAGGCATGTAAACCCCGGCAGGTTCCGATATTTGCGGCACGCCTCATTGAAGACGTCGTTTATCGACCCGTAGCTATCCGGGTTGATGTCGGCCGGTACGCCTGCGGGATAGGATTTCAGCCAGATGCGTTCAACGGCGGAATCGACGATTGCGTTCAATACTTTCTCCTCAGGATTCAGCGCGTGAGTGCGAGCACTGTTGTTCTGCTTTCACCAATCTTAACGTACTGGCTCTAAAAGCTACAAACTGGTCGGTTAGTTAAATAGGTACGCTGAGCGGGAGAATCGCAACGTCGCGACCGTGCCGCTTCTAGTATGTTTACTCTAAAAGTTGCTCATATCATTTATCTCATATTCATGCAGGCACGGTAGGCTCAAAAGTAGATTTCACTTTGGGATCTAAAGCCTTAGCCACAGTTTCATACCAGCAAACCAATTCCGAAGGAGCTATTCATCATGGCAACAAAATTCAAGAAAACCACACGTTCCGCCAAGTCCGGCAACCCGGTTGGCGACCTTGCCGGTAAGCTCAGTGCGATGGCTTCCAATTTCGGCGATCAACCTTCCGCCAAACAAGTTTTGGATTCGGCCCAGCAAATCTGGCTCGCAGGACTAGGGGCTTTTTCCAAAGCGCAAGACGAAGGAAAGAAAGTTTTCGATACCTTGGTGAAGCAAGGTGAGCAGATCGAACAACGCACCCGCACGGTCGCGGAAGCCACCATAGAAACCGCAAGAGACCAGGCCAGCAAGACGCTGCAAATGGCCACCGGCAAGTTCGACAAGCTTGAACAGGTTTTTGAAAATCGTGTTCACAGCTCACTGAACCGCCTCGGTGTGCTGACCAGCAAAGATGTGGAAGCCCTGTCCAAACAGGTTGGCGAACTGTCTGAAGCGGTTCGTGCCCTGCTCGCGCAGGAAAAGCGTGGCGCCGCGCGTCCCGCTGCCAAGAAGGCGCCGGTTAAGGCTGCCGTCAAGAAAGTCGTTCGCAAGCCGGTCGCAAGCAAGGCCAAGCGCAAGTAAAGATCAGTTTGGCGTGCTCACCCGTTGAGGTGAGTGCGGAAGTCTCCTCCTCGTCCTGCTATCAGGACGATTCGCCCCGAAATCGCAAGGTTTCGGGGCTATTTTTTTGTGCATCTCTTGCATGCAGTTGGCAGGTATCGGCGCGGGAAGAAAATAGACAAACCCTAGCACCTGCGCGCCTTTCAGAGCATTTTAAGCTGCAACACCGCGCCAGTGCTAGGGTTTGATGTCGCCGTTCACTCTTTCATCACCCGATCGACCAGCTTGATATAGGCGGTCATCGCATCGTCCGCAGACATGCCCTTCAGCTTCGCGCAGGCATCGTACTTGGCGCGCCCGACGAAATCGGTGAAACCGGGCTTGTCGCCAGTGACATCTCCCTCGGTGGCTTGCTTGAAGTGCGCGTACAGCCGCAATTTCATGTCATTGCCCGGGTCGGACTTTGCCTTGGTGACGTCTTTTGTTGCTTTTTCAAATCGTTTTTTCAGGTCGGACATTGCGTTTCTCCTCCAGAGACTTGCGTAATAATGGGTTTCAGGGGCTTTCCATCAGGGAAAACAAAGGCTAAAGTAACTGTAACGGAATCGACTGTGGCCCGCAATTTACGGGCGATTTTCAATTCGCTGCACGCAGGAGGCACCTTTTCGACGGGACAGCGGAATTTCCAGGCGACGGGCGGCAACAAGTCACCCCAATCATAAAAAGCCCACTTGACAAAACATGGCCACGACCTCACGCATCCCTGGCATTCCCCTGCTCAACCGCGAACGCATGTCTGGCATCGACACCGCATGGTTGCGCATGGAACACCCGACCAATCTTATGATGATAGTCGGCATCATGGTGTTCAAGGAAAAACTTGATTTCAGGAAGTTGCAGACGACTCTTGAACAGCGTTTTCTCTCCTACCCCCGCTTTTCACAAAAGGCGGTGCAGGATCCCACTGGCGCGTGGTGGGAAGACGACAAGAAATTCGACATTCAGAATCATGTCAAGAAGGCCAAGCTTCCCGGACGCGCAGGCAAAAAGGAATTGCAGGAGTACGTAAGCCAGATGGCGAGCGCGGGTCTCGATTTCACCAAGCCACTGTGGCAATTTCATTTGATCGAGAACTATCAGGGCGGTTCAGCGCTGCTGACGCGCATTCATCATTGCTACGCCGACGGCATTGCGTTGATCAGCGTCATGCTGTCGATGACCGCGGATAGCGCGGACGCCAGCCTCACCAAGCCTAAGCCGAAAGAAAAGAACGGCAAAGGAAAGCATGCCGGCGAGGACATGGATTTCTGGACCAGCGTGACCAAGCCCGTGGCCAGTGTGTGGTCGGGCGCGATGAAGCTCACACGCGGCCTCGTCGAGCAAGGTCTTGAGATCGCGAAGGACCCGTCAACCATGCGCGAATTTGCGACCAAGGGCATAGAGCTCGCCGAGGAATTGCGCAAAATCGCGGTGATGGAGCCCGACTCCCCGACGCGCTTCAAGGGGATGCTCGGCCGCGGCAAGCGTGTGGCATGGTGCGATCCCCTCCCGCTGGGAGAAGTCAAGGTCATTGGCAAAGCCCTGCGCTGCTCGATCAACGATGTGGTGCTCGCCACCGCAGCAGGCGCCCTGCGCGACTATATGGTGTGCCGAGGTGACAAGACAGAGGGCGTTGAATTGCGGGCAGTGGTTCCTGTCAATTTGCGCCCGATCGAAAAGGCCGGTGACCTTGGCAACCAGTTCGGGCTGGTATTCGTGGATTTGCCCATCGGGATTGAAGATCCGCTCCAGCGCATGCTCAAGGTGCGCGAACGGATGAAGGACTTAAAGGGTTCGTCGCAGCCGATCGTCGCCTTTGTACTGCTTTCCGCAGTGGGCATGGGGCCGAAAATTCTGCAGGACCAGATCAGCGGACTCATCGGTCGCAATGCGACGGCCGTGATGACCAACGTGCCAGGACCGCAGAAGCCGCTCTTCTTCGCCGGACGCGAAATAGATGAAATCGATTTCTGGGTGCCGCAGTCTGGCGGCATCGGCATGGGGCTCTCGATTCTCACCTACAATGGCAAAGTCCAGTTCGGCCTGATTACCGACGCCGGGCTGGTTCCCGATCCGGAAAACGTCATCAACAAGTTCGGCGAGGAATTTGAAAAACTGGTGATGCAGACCTTGATGGGCCCGTACGGTCCAGAGTACGAAGTGGATCTTGAAAAGGCGTTCGGGGGCGAACCAGCGTCCGGCGGGGCCGGACAGAAGAAGACACTGAAGCGCCTGCGTAAAAAGCATTAGCCGGGAATCGGCAATTACCGTGAAATCCAAACGCACCGCGTTGCTGGCCGGTGCCACCGGCCTCACCGGTGGCCACCTGCTTTCGCTGCTGCTCGCCGATTCGCGCTACACACTCGTCCATGCACTGGTGCGCAAACCCGGCCTGCCTTCACATCCCCGGTTGCAGGAACATGCTTTCGACTACGATCATCCCGCAGCGCTTTCCACTTCCACCATGGACGATGTGTTCTGCTGCTTGGGCACCACGATCAAGAAGGCCGGGTCGCAGGCCGCGTTTCGCAAAGTCGATTTCGACTATGTCGTGAACCTGGCGCACCTTGCCCGGAAGTCAGGCGCGAAGCGTTTCCTGGTGATCAGTTCACTGGGCGCCAATGCGCACTCACCGGTTTTCTACAGCAGTGTAAAAGGCGAAATGGAAAATGCCGTGCGGGATATCGGTTTTGAAGAACTGCATATATTCCAGCCGTCGTTGTTGCTCGGCAATCGTCACGAGTCGCGACTGGCGGAACGTGCTGGAATTGCCGCGTCCGGCATCATTGCGCCATTCATGTTCGGACCGATGCGAAAATACCGTCCTGTTGAAGCGCAAACGGTTGCGGTCGCCATGTTGAAAGCCGCATGGGCCAATCGCCGCGGCAATCATGTTTATGCGTCCGACCGCATTGTCGAACTGGCGGATTAACCACTGGCAAGTTAAGCAGGCCCCGTTTCGTCCGGATCGAAGAGCGATTCAAAGTTGAACTGCGGCCGATAGCCGAGCATGCGCTCCGCCTTGTTGATCACATAGACGCGGTCGATACGCTTCGGTAACGACCAGCTTCTGTGCGCAAATGCCGCCGTGGACCAGGAATAGTGGCGTGCGATCACTCGATCGGCGGACGCAAATAGTTCTTCGCATTCATTGCGGCGAAAGACCGGCGCCGCCGAAATATTGAATATTTCAAATCCGCCAATATCGGACTCAAGTGCCAGCAAATGCGCTTTTGCAACATCGCGCGCGTCCACGCCACGGTACAAACGGTAAATCGCCATCAGTTCATCGGGTTCCGGAAAACATCGCGACATGCGCAGGCTAATGCATGGCAGTCCGGCGAGTGCAGCAGTGCGGCAAATCTGCTCCGCTGCCAGCTTGGTTTCATCGTAGATATCGCGGGCGACGGGCGAAAGCTCCTCGGTCACCCACACGGCATGATCCGCCGCAACCATGGCCGCGCCATAGAGGGATGTCGTACTGGTAAAGACGAAGCGGCCCACGCCGTATTTAAGTGCCGCATCGATGAGACATTTGGTGCCGCCAACGTTGGTTTCATGAAACGCAGCCTCTGGCCGCAAGCCAACATGAGGCGCATGCAATCCGGCTGTATGCACCACCGCATCAACCGTGGAGGTCAATGCGTCGACCAGTTGCCCATCGTTGATGCTGCCAAGCCGCGTCGTTTGCGGCCCGGCGACGATATCAAGCCCCACTACATCGTGGGTTTTCGCAATGCGCATCGCGATCACCGACCCGACACGCCCTGATGATCCAGTCACGAGAACCTTCATGACTGATTGTCGCCTATTCCGCGACGGCTGCAATCATGTCGATTTCAATCAGAAACCCGTTTCGGAATTTGCCGACGGGAACGATCGCGCGCGCCGGTTTGTGATCGCCAAAAAATGCGGCGTACTCGGCATTCACTTGCGCCCAGTAACTGATGTCGGACACATATAGCGTCGCGCGCAAAACCAGGTCTCGGCGCGAACCCGACGCGTGCAAGATCGCTTCTGCATTCATCAGCGCCTGACGGGTCTGCGCTTCGATGGTTGGCAGCGCGAAATCGCCGGGCTTTCCGGGCACGCGGGGCAACTGGCCCGACACGTAAACGATACCATTGTGAATGGCCGCGGGTGAATAGTGCCCTGATGGAGGTGGCGAACCTTCGCAGGAAACGAGCTTCATGATTGCCATGGCAGTTTGTCCAGGTCCACATTGCCGCCGGTAAGAATGATGCCGACGCGTTTGCCCTTCACGTCGAGATTGCCTTCGAGTATCGCGCCCAGCGGCGGGCAGCACGACGTCTCGCAAATGATTTTCAGCAATTCCCATGACATGCGCATGGCGCGAATCACATTTTCTTCGCTTGCTAACGCTATGCCATCGACATTGTGGCGAATGATCTCAAACGTCTTGTCGCCCAGCCCGGTACGCAGGCCGTCGCATATCGTATTCGGCACCGCATCGGTTACGCGCACGCCGCTCATGAATGAACGATAGCCGTCATCCGCCCCAGCGGGCTCGCCGCCGAATACGTTGATGCCCGGCTTGACGCCCTTCGACGCGATCGCGGTTCCCGAGAGCAGCCCGCCTCCGCCCAGCGGCGACATGACGATATCCAGATCAGGTATGTCTTCCAACAGTTCCAGCGCCGCCGTCCCCTGCCCGTTCATGACGCGATAATCGTTGAACGGGTGAATCAGTTCGAGATTCTGTTCGTCGATGAGTTTCTGCACGGCGGCTTCACGCGCCGCGACGTTCGGCTCGCAATAAACGATTTTTGCCCCGTACGCCTCGATGGCGAATTTCTTGGGCCGCGGAGCATTGTTCGGCACGACGATGGTCGCCTGAATGCCACGCAGGCCCGCGGCCCACGCCAGCGCCGCGCCGTGATTGCCCGACGAATGCGTCACCACACCACGGCGGGCGTCATCGTCATTCAGCGACATGACGGCGTTGCATGCGCCGCGCGCCTTGAACGCGCCGACCTTTTGCAGGTTTTCGCACTTGAAGAAAATTTCCGCGCCGAGTTTCTGGTTGAGGATGCTGCTCTTCAGCACTGGCGTGCGATGAATATACGGCTTGATGCGCGCGTGAGCGGCGCGGATGGTGTCAATGGTGAGTTCCTGCAAGTCAATTCCTCTTTTCAAGAAAGTGTTGTCAGTCTTCCAGCTCTTCCCGGGCCATGTCGATGTCCAGCACTTCCATGGCATCGCGGCCTTTCATCTTTACCACTTTTTCGTAGAGTTTGACGGCTTGGTCTTCTTCCTTGTCACCGAACAGCATCAGCAAGCCGTTGGCGTATTCGATATGCGTGATCGGCGCGGCGGGATTCAGCTTGATGGCCTTTTCAAAATGCTCCACCGCCAGTTCCTTGCTTGCACCATACGTGAGGCGACCGACCATTCCGCCAATCTTGTCGATGATTTCGGCATGATAGGCACCCAGCGCCGAGTGCGCTTCGGCATGCTTGGGGTCGAGTTTCAGCGTCGTTTCCAGCGCGGCTTTTATCTTGCCGCCATAGCCCTCCTTCAACGCTTTCACCACGGAGATGCTCTGACTGTAACGCCCGGCGGCGTACGCGTACTGGTAGTGCGCATTGGGGTTTTTCGGCTCCGACTTCATCAGCACCGTCGCCATCTTCATGGAATCCTGGTAAAGCGCGATCTTCGTTGCCTCTTTCTTCTCCAGAAAGTTGGCGTAAATCGACGTTGCCTTGATTTCGACCGTGTGCCCTTTACCTTCCTCGGCGGCCTCGGCAAAATTGCCGGCGTGATACTGCCGCCAGGCCTCCTGCAAGCCGGCTTCCTTTGGATACGGCTCGCCGTCACCCTTGTGCAAAGCCTCCCAGTGTTTTTTCAGCGCATCGCCCGCGTAAGTGATTGACTTCTGGTCGTGTGGAAATTTTCTCCATTTGGCCATGTTTTTCTCCTCTTGGTTAACCGGAATAATTTTCCATCAAATGCTGCAAATGCTCGCGCGCGCCACCCAGCAGAAAGGGACTCAGCAGCGACATCACCTGATAAACGCCCCGCGACAGATGCTGCTCGGGGTCCGGCTCGGCGGAGAACTTGCCGGCCGGTTTGGCGCGCAGGTGCTCGTAGTTAAGCCAGTATGTCGCGATCACCATGATATTTTCAGCCAGCGCGCGAATTTCATCTTCTGTCGCCTGCATGGCACTTGTCCCTACCAAAGCCTCGCACAGTTGCATCACGACGTCACGCTTGTGGCCGATGATGATATTGAAATGCGAGCGTAGTTTGGCATCGCGCATCACCAGATCGTCAAGATTGCGATACAGGAAACGATATTGCCAGATTCGCTCGAACATGAGGTGAAGGTACAGCCACATGTCCTCCAGTACATTCGCGGCGTCGCCGATTTCCCCCGGGCCGATATCAATGGCCTTCTCGAAATCAGCAAACAGATGGTGGATGATTTCATCCTTGTTGCGGAAGTGGTAATAGAGGTTACCCGGACTGATATTGAGCTCGTCGGCGATATGACCGGTGGTGACGTTGCCCTCGCCGTTGGCATTGAAAAGGTCGAGGCTGACGTTGAGGATGCGTTCGCGCGTGCGCGCGGAGCGCGAAGGCGGCTGCGATGCGATGGGTTCTGGGGTAACGCGGGACATGGCCCGTATGATACGACGGGACGGGGCGGACGATCGAGCCCGAAACGCGGTCTGATCAAGCAGAAGTGAAACGGGCGACTTGCAACTCAGCCGGTCGAAGGCGCCTTGGGCTGTATGCGAATGGCGTCCTGCGGGCACACTTTCGCGCACTCGCCACACTGCGTGCAACGGTCCGCATCAAAAACCGGCTTCGGCGCGGCGCCCAATTGCAGTTCAAATCGCAGCGCACCGGCGTCGCAGGAATCCCGGCAGCTCTCGCAGAACACGCCCATCGCCGCCAGGCAGCGTTCGGTCAATGCAACCCGTGGCGGGGGCATTTCGCTTCGCAGCAGAAACGCGCGGCGTGAAGCATTCGCCGGTGTATTGGCGGGGGGCTGGTCACTCACGCCTGGCTTGGCCTTTGGCAAATGAAGTCAACCCAACCCGCCACACTCAAGCACTGGCGCGCCGTTTCAGGCAGAAATGGCTGTAACGGCTCGCCAGTGCTTGAGTTTGTGAATTGCACTTGGCGGTAATGTGGCTGCTATGCGGCGCGGGTTCGCGCCACCCACTGCTCAAGATCGACGATGGCATCGGTAAGGTCAACGGTCGAATCGTGAAGCCGCTTGTCGCGCGACGGCTGACGCTGTTTGAATACGCGGCTGTCCAGCGTGCGCTTTTCATCCTTGAGCGAGTCGATATTCAGACTGATGCCAAATCGGGCCAGCACCGGTTCCAGTTCATAGCGACGCTTCAGCAAGTCGGCACGGGTGCGCTGGTAAGCATGCTCGCAAACCCGCTTGCGCGACGCATAGCTGAACAGGTTGGTGAAAAACATTTCCGGGTCGTCGGTGCCGGGCTCGAACAACACAATATTCGCAGTCTTGTATTTGCTCGCGTATTTTTCGAGGCCGGTGTGCATGCGCGAATGGATGATGGTGCGAAACGTTTGCGACAGAACGA
This sequence comes from Betaproteobacteria bacterium, assembly GCA_016720925.1. Classification (NCBI taxonomy): domain Bacteria; kingdom Pseudomonadati; phylum Pseudomonadota; class Betaproteobacteria; species Betaproteobacteria bacterium. Next base: position 37,213 of record JADKJR010000019.1, read on the forward strand.
CCGGCAACCCGCCCTCAACCAGTTTTTCCATCTCCGCCTTGCCGCGCCGCTTGGCCGCGTCGCCATCGAAGGGCACCAGCGGATTGACGCCGATCACCAGTTCCGCGCCGTCTTCCAGCGCCAGCGATGCATGCAGGGTCTTCTTCAGCGCGCCATCGACGTAATAGTGTCCTTCAATTTCAACCGGCGGGAACAGCCCGGGAAGCGCTGATGACGCCTGCACCGCCTTGGCAATTGGCACATGATCGTAGCCGGGGCCGCCGAACGTCACCGCGCGACCCGTATCGAGATCGACGGCGACCGAATACAGCTTGCGTTTCAGTTGCCGGAAATCGTTGGTGCGCCCAGGTTGATTGAATGCCTCACCCAGGAAACGGGCGATGCCTTCATTGTCAAAAACGCCCGCGGGTATCGCACGGAAAAGCGGCGCGAAGGATTCCAGGGTGGTGCGGCGTATGGGGCTCGCGATGTACCGCATCAGGCCCAATACCGCGAGCCCGGGGACACTTTTCAGGCGCCGTCCATACTCGCGCCAAGCAGGCTTAAGAAACAGCTCCGGCTTCAGGGCGGCGTGGCCGACCGCGCGCAACTCGTTATCGATAAACATCCGGTAGATCTCGGTCGGCGTCAACCGGTTCGCCAGGGCCGCGGTGATGAAGCTACCGGCCGAGACGCCGACATATATATCCATTTCATTCACATCGAGGCCATCGAGCGCTTCATCGAGCGCCATCAGCACGCCAATTTCATACATCGCGCCGAGCGGCCCGCCGCCGGCCAGTGCCAGCGCGATTTTCGGTTTGGCGGAAACCGATTTGCGCGCGGCCGGCGTATTTGCCAAGGGCATGATCGTGCGTTGCTTAGATACCTTCTTGGATGACGATTTCAACGAGGGCTTGATCATTCGGGCCACGATGCCTCCGGGTATGCAAGTGGTGGTAAGAACATCGGCTTCGCCGTCTTTGCCGCGATCATGAAAAAATGGGGAACATCACAATGATATTCCCCATTCTATCGGACGTCTCGGTCACGACGTGTGACCTCTGTCAAACCTTGCTTCGAAATCCGCGTCAAACGCGAGCGCTGCGTTTGTTCAGCTGATTCAGCGCTTTCTGCAATTCCGCCATGCGCGCCTGGAGTTCACGCACATTCTGGCTGGAAGGGATGCCGAAGGTGTTCAGCGTACGCGCGACGCGCGATTCAAACACTTGTTCGAGACGGGTGATCCCTTCCATTGCGCTGGCCGCCGTGGTGTTGACGCTGCCCTTCATGTTTCTCTTCAAGGTCTTTTCCGATTTGGCGGCGAATGCTTTGACTTCCTTGGCAACGTCCCGCGCCTTGCCTTCGGCAACGGCTTGCACGTTGGACTGGATCTTCTTGCCTTCCCTCACGAAAATATTCGCTTTCCGGGTCAGCCCTTGCGCGGCCTCGGCGGTCAATTCGGAAAGTCGCTCGGTTTCGCGGGCGATCGCGCCATAGACCTTGACGGCTCTGCCCTGCATGCGCTCCGCGGCACCCAACCCGGCCAGCACGACTTTGTGGGCAACATTTGCAGTGGCCGCGGCGGGCTTGGCGGCAGACCTGACGGTACGCTTAATAGCAGCCGCAGCAGGCTTCTTGACGGTTTTCCTGGTGACCATGATGATTCTCCTGTCTGAAAGATTCGATACAATGAAAAAAAGCAATGCTTGATGATCAGTTTAGGAGTGGCAATTAGAGGATTCACACTAAACAAGTTCACCGCGAGATTGCCCCGTCGACGATTCCATGTCGCAGCGCAGCATCCATCCAACATCTGACCATCGCGTCAGAAAAGACGCCGGTCATGCGCCACACGCCACGAATTCGCAGTGTATGATTTCGCCAAAGCCCGATTGATCTCCCACGGGCTCCCATAAAAACATCCCTGGAGGAACACCCACCATGACCTACTTCGTCACTGGCGCCACCGGTTTTATCGGAAAATTCCTGGTCAAGAACCTGTTGCGGCGCGAGGGCACGATTTACGTGCTGGTACGCAAGAACTCCCTGAAAAAACTCGAAGCACTTTATCCGTGGTGGGGACTCGATGAAAAACAGAAACGCGTGGTGCCCATCGTCGGTGATCTGGCCAAGCCCAAGCTCGGTGTCGCCGCAACCGATCTCACCAAGCTCAGGGGCAAAGTCGCTCATCTGTTCCATCTCGCAGCGGTTTACGATCTCGCCGCCGATGCCGCCAGCCAGCAACTCGCCAATATCGATGGCACCCGCAACGCGGTCGAATTCGCCGAAGCGGTCAAGGTCGGCTGTTTTCATCACACCAGTTCGATTGCCGCTGCCGGACTCTACGACGGCACTTTCCGCGAGGACATGTTCGAGGAGGCCGAGGAACTCGATCACCCCTACTTCCGCACCAAGCACGATTCAGAAGCCATTGTCCGCAACGAATGCAAAACCCCGTGGCGCGTGTATCGCCCCGGTATGGTGGTCGGCCACTCGCAGACCGGCGAGATCGACAAGATCGATGGCCCCTATTATTTTTTCAAGCTCATCCAGAAAATGCGCAATGCGCTGCCGAGCTGGGTGCCGACCATCGGCATCGAGGGTGGCCGTATCAACGTCATTCCCGTCGACTACGTGGTCGACGCGATGGATTACATCGCGCACAAAAAGGGACTCGATGGCGGATGCTTTCACCTGACCGATCCGGAACCGATGCGCATCGGCGAAATCCTCAACATGTTTGCCAAGGCCGCGCATGCACCGCAAATGACCATGCGGGTCAATTCCAAGATGTTCAGCTTCATTCCCAGCTACGTGCTGCAGGGAATGATGTCGGTCGCGCCGGTGCGCCGCGCACGCAACCAGATCCTCAATGACCTGGGCATTCCGAAAGATGTCTTCACGTTCATCAATTACCCGACCAAGTTCGACAATCGCGACACCGTCAAGGCACTGAAAGGCTCCGGCATCGCGGTGCCAAAACTGCAAAATTATGCGTGGCGTTTGTGGGATTACTGGGAACGCCATCTGGACCCGGACCTGTTCATCGATCGTTCGCTCGAAGGCAAGATCAAGGGCAAGGTCGTCGTCGTCACCGGCGGCACGTCGGGCATTGGTGAAGCCACGGCCATCAAACTGGCCGGCGCGGGCGCCAAGGTAGCAATCGTCGCGCGCGATCCGGAAAAGGCACAAATCACCCTCGCCAAAATCAAGGAAGCCGGTGGACATGCGAAGTTCTATTCCTGCGATCTTTCCGACCTCGCCAGTTGCGACAAGCTGGTCGCGAGCGTCTTGAAGGACTTCGGCACCTGTCATTACCTCGTCAATAACGCCGGCCGCTCGATCCGCCGCGGCATCGCCAACAGCTTCGATCGTTTCCACGATTTCGAACGCACCATGTCACTCAACTATTTCGGCTCGCTCCGGCTCATCATGGGGTTCCTGCCGGCGATGATGAAGCAGGACGCCGGACACATTATCAACATCTCGTCGATCGGCGTGCTCACCAAGGCGCCGCGATTCTCCGCCTACGTCGCCTCGAAGGCCGCGCTGGATGCGTTCTCCGGCTGTGCGGCATCCGAGTTCGTCGACAACCACATCAGCTTCACCACCATCAACATGCCGCTGGTGCGCACGCCGATGATCGCGCCGACCAAGATGTACAACAGCGTGCCGACACTGTCGCCCGAACAGGCGGCCGACCTGGTCGTAGAAGCGATCGTCTACAAGCCTGTGCGCATCGCCACCCGCCTCGGCATCGCGGGCGCGGTGCTGCACGCCATATCACCGAAGATTACGCAGATCATCCTCAACGCCGCCTTCCGCATGTTCCCGGACTCGTCCGCCGCGCAAGCCAAGAAGGGTGAGGTCGCGAAGGAAGTCGAGATGACGCCGGAGGCGATGGCGTTTGCGCAGATTACGCAAGGGATACATTGGTAACGACGCGAGGCCTAAGAGGAGGGGCCCCGCTCGCGGGGATCCGATAGGCCGAGTCGGCGTAGGCGCGCAACAGGAAGATATGCAAACTGGGACAATCGCTATGGCAGCGCGCAATTCTCACGCCCGAGGCCACCAAAGCGGCGCGCAGGCTGCGATGCGTGCTCGCCTTCAATCCTCACATACGAAAAAGTATGCTCCGGTTGAAGGCTCCGCCGCGCCTTGCCTGCGTCCGATGTCGTGACTTCTGGCTCCATCGGGAACTCTATTTATGCCTGATAGGCCGTCGCCAGCACAAAGGAATGCCATGGCAACCTGGAAACAACTCAGCAGTCAGCCGAATTGGTGATTCGAATACATCGGTGGGTGGCGCTTGCAGTAGCAATGCTTGCTCTCGGTGTTGCGGCGGTAGTCGCTTTCTTTGCCCCAGATTCGTACTTATTTCATGGCGGTGGGCGAGTAGCGGTACGCGCTGCTAGGCATCAAGACTTTATTGGGGATTTTGTAGCCGAAGATTGCCGCCTTCCTGGCCCTTATCGGGATCTTAGCGCATGTTGCGGCCGCGCAAGTCACAGGACGAGGCATCCGAAATTTTCAGGCACCCCACCTGAGATTGCCCAGCACAACTCAACCTGGATTGACCATGTCAAAACTCAAACCAGGCGACCCCGCCCCCGACTTCAGCGGCAAACTCACCGACGGCACCACCGTGAGCCTCAAGAACTATCGCGGCAAGAAACTCGTCATGTATTTCTATCCGATGGACGACACGCCCGGCTGCACCGCACAGGCATGTTCGCTGCGCGACGCGAACAAGGAGATCGCCAAGAAAGGCGCCGCCATTCTCGGCGTCTCGACGCAGGATTCCGCGTCGCACCAGAAATTCACCGATAAATACAAACTCAATTTTCCGCTGCTGGCCGATACCGACAAATCCGTCGGCAAGGCTTACGGCACCCTCGGCGGCGGTGGCTTGCTGTCGGCGGCGAAGGCCATCGTCGGCATGGCCGATCGGGTGACGTTTATCATCGATGATAAGGGCAAGATCACGCACATCATCGATTCCGTCGATACACGAAACCATGCAGAGGAAGTACTGGCGTTGTTGTAGAAACGCCATCACACAAAGGTAAAACACAAGCACTGTAGCGCCTCACAGGCCATAAACGCCCTGAAATCCCCGCCCGTGCTAGAGTTTCCGCGCTTTATGCTGGGAAAGTGTGTTTCCTGATCGCCGTAATCACCCGATTCGCGACCGGCTCCGAAAACAGCAAACCGACATGCCCGACTGCCGATACCGGCACGCACTCGGCCCATTCCAGCACGGCGGATTCGGGCGGATACACGAGGTCGTCATTCACGGTGTAGATCGACAGGGTCGGTATATCCGGCGGGTCGGCGGCTTCCATATCGGCCAGCATCGCCAGCCACGGGCCTTGATATTTCATCTGCCGCGCGCACGCGAACATTCCGACGCCCGCCAACTGTGTCCCGTGATGGGGCGCCCCGAGCGTAATGAACCGGCCAATTCGTGTTGACCCGTTTTGCGCCATGTACGCACGGGTGATGAGGCTGCCCATGCTGTGTGCAACCACGACAAGTTTCTCCTGACGGGTTGCGCGCAGGATTTCATTGATGCGCGCCTCAAGCTTTGGAACCATCGCATCGATCGATCCGGTCAGCGGTTCCAGCGTCACCGTGTAGACAGGCCCAATATTCGCGGCAACCAGCCGCTGCCGGAATCGTATCCACATCCCGCGATTGGAAAAGAAGCCGTGCACCAGCAGGATCGGCACGCCGGTCTTACTGCCAACCGGGTCGCGCCCGAGCGCCCAATCCGGAAACGCCTGGCTCCAGTTGAAGCTGATTGCGCGCGCCTTCAATTCGCTCGCCAACGCAGCGAGACTATTCCCCAGCGGCAGTGGGCGGTTATCGCGCCAGCGCAATAGCGCCGCGACCAGATAGCTCAGCAGGGCATGAGACAACCGCCAAAGCATGGCGATAAGCAGGATGAGGGCGCCGATCTGCAATGGCGACGACCCGAGGGCGGCCATGTGTCTGCCGAGCCAGACATAAAGCAGGAACTCAATCAGCAACAGTGTCAGGATCAGCGACTGCAACATCAGAGCGGCCCCCACCATTTCAACAGCCACAACACCAGCATCCCGATAGCGAGCGTGCCAAATATGCTCCGGGTCTTGAGCGCAAATGCCGTGGCGATCAATGCTGCAACAATGCGATACACATTCAGCCACTCACCCGGCGGCGCGTCGCGGAACAGCACGTCCGGCGCAATCAGCGCGGGCAGTACGGCGGCAGCAACATATTTCAGACTCTGCAGCAGCCAGCCGGGCACCTTGGCATCGGGCGGCAGCACAATGAACGACGCGCGAACACCGAGCGTCACCACGCCCGCGCAAACGACGGTCAACCAGCCGTTCCAGTCGATCATGCGCGCCCCCCGCCACGATCCGATGCAAATCGTTCGAAGAGCATGCCGACCATCACACCGGTCACGGCGCCCGCAATCAGGCCAAGCCGCAATGGCAGGGCTGCGCAAAACGCGGCGGCGGTTGCAGCTGCAATGGCCGCGGCCCAATGGCTTCGCGACAACAGGGCAGGCAATACCAGCGAGAGAAATACCAGCGGAATCGCAAAATCCAGCGACCATTTTGCCGGCACCTGTGCGCCGGCAAAAATACCGATTGCCACGCTGATCTGCCATACCCACCACATGGTTGAGGTCGCACCGAAGTAGTAGGCATCAAGTTGCTGCGGTGGCCGCTGCTTGTCGAACTTGGTGGTAATCAGCGCGAATGCATGATCGGTCAGCAGATACGAAAACAGCCACTTGCGTGCCAGGGGCGTATGCCGAAAATAAGGCGCCATCGCCGCGCTATACATCATCATGCGCAAATTCACGATCAATACCGTCAGCACGACGAGGCCGCCCGGCGCGTGCTGGGCCATCAGCGAAATAGCCGCGAGTTGCGATGCACCGGCAAACACAATAATCGACATGCCCAGTGCCAGCCATGGATCGACGCCCGCGGCGGAAGCGGCGGCGCCGGTGATCAGCCCAAAAGGCATGTTGCCGATAATGCCGGGGGACTGGTCGCGAAGACCGGCGATGAATGCCGAGCGGGTTGTGTTCATGGCGGGAAATTGATGGTCGGAGAATCCCCGAACCAGGAGAACGGCAGGAGTCATAACGATTTTACCTGCTGCCCGTTGTCACCGGTGGCTGAAAATTCCCGCGTCATGCGAAAATGGCGCCCATGCTCCTCTACGCCCTCACGATTTTTGTTTCCGCATTCCTGTTGTTTCTCATTCAGCCAGTCATTGCCAAACAGATTCTGCCGTGGTTCGGTGGCTCGGCAGCGGTGTGGACAACATGTCTCGTGTTCTTCCAGTGCGCGCTGCTGGCCGGATACTTCTATTCCGACCTGACCACGCGCAAACTTAGTGCCAGGCGCCAGGCAATCCTGCACGTTGCGTTGATTGCGATCGCATTATTACTGCTGCCAATCATCCCGGATGCCGCCTGGAAGCCACAGGGCGATGAACAGCCAAGCATTCGCATCCTGCTATTGTTGGCCGCAACAATCGGTCTGCCCTACTTCCTGCTCGCAACCACGAGCCCGCTGGTGCAGGCGTGGTTTTCCCGCAGCTACCCGGATGCCAGCCCGTACCGGCTATTTGCACTCTCCAACCTGGCGTCGATGCTTGCGCTGATCGGCTATCCGTTCCTGTTCGAACCGTGGATAAGCACCCGTCAGCAGGCAGTCGGCTGGTCGGCGGGATTCGGATTGTTTGCGGCGCTGATTGCGGCATCTGCCTGGTTTGGATTGCGATCGACTTCAGAAGCGATCGCCGCCGATGCGACGGACATTCCGGTGCCGGAGGCGATCGCCATTCCCCCAGCCCCCGCCATCAAACAGAAGTTAATGTGGATTCTGTTGTCAGCACTGGGCTCCATCCTGCTGCTGGCCGTCTCCAATCACCTCACGCAAAATATCTCTTCCATTCCGCTCCTCTGGCTGGCGCCGCTGGTGTTGTATCTGATCACATTCATCCTCTGTTTCGACGCAAAAGTGGGGGAAGCGGGTTGGTACCAGCGGAAACTGTTCGTGCCGCTTCTGGCAGTCGCCATTGTCGCCATGGCATGGACGCTGGCGGACAAGGACATGCACTTCAAGCTTTATTGGCAGATCGGTTTGTTCCTGACGGGCCTTTTCGTCGCCTGCATGTTCTGTCATGGCGAACTGGTGGCGCGCAAGCCGCATCCTGCCTATCTCACCACGTTCTATCTGATGGTGTCGGTCGGTGGCGCGCTTGGCTCGATGCTGGTGGGCGTGGTCGCGCCGCTCACGTTGCCTGCTTACTTCGAACTTGAAATTGCAATTGTGTTGCTGGCGGCGCTGGCAACGGCGACACTCTGGAAACGCTTTCACATCGGCTTTGTTGGCATCGGCGCGATGGTTTGCGTGTTTACGATTTTGGCGGCGATCTACACGGTGAAGGAGTTCCGCGAAGATGTGGTGCTGATGACGCGCAATTTTTACGGCACGCTGCGGGTGAAGGAATACACGCCGGCGGACCGCGAGAACCACAAACGCTCGTTGGTACACGGTGCGATATTGCACGGCGAACAGTACCTGTACCCACCCTACAACCGGGCGGCGACCACCTATTACAAGGCGAAGTCCGGCGTCGGCCGCATCTTGCTGCTGATGGAGCGACGCAATCCCGATGCGCCGCGCAAGGTCGGCGTGATCGGCCTCGGAACCGGTACCATCGCCGCGTACGGCAACAAGGTCGACACCGTCCGCTTCTACGACATCAATCCGCAAGTCGTGACCATCGCCAATCGCGAATTCACCTACCTTAAGGATACCCCTGCAAAGGTCGAGATTTCGTTGGGAGATGCCCGCCTCAATCTCGAACGTGAACCCGCGCAAAATTTTGACGTGCTGGCGATTGACGCCTTTTCGGGCGACTCCATTCCGGTGCATCTCATCACGCTCGAGGCGCTGGACATTTACCGGAAGCACATGAAACCCGACGGTGTGATTGCGTTTCACGTCTCCAACCGTTTTCTCGACCTGAAACCGGTGGTGCAGATGATCGCGGAAGAGCGCGGCCTCAAAGTGGCGTGGGTGCGCGACACCTATGAGGATGGCTCCACCACGAGCGACTGGGTGCTGCTGGCGAAAACCAACACCCTGCTGATGAACCCGGCGATTCTCGACGCGACCTATATCATCCCGCCCGAACCGGGCTGGAAATTGTGGACCGATGACTTCAACAACATTGTTCAAGTGATGCGATGAGTCACGTCGTTGTCCTCGGGGCGGGCATCATTGGTATCACGACCGCCTATTACCTGAACAAGGCCGGGCATCAGGTTACGGTCATCGAACGCAATCCGCACGCGGGGCTCGAAACCAGCTACGCCAATGGCGGACAACTTTCTTACAGCTACGTCGCACCGCTTGCCGGTCCCGGTGTCATTCCGAAAATTCCTCCATGGCTGCTGCGCGCGGATTCACCGCTGCGGTTCTACCCCAAGTTTGATATTGACCAATGGCGCTGGCTGTTTGCCTTTCTCAATGCCTGCAATCGACCGCAGGCAGAAATCTCTACCGTTCATTTGCTTCGCCTCGCCTATTACAGCCAGCAACTGATTCACGAAATCGTTGCCAGCGAGCCGGTCGCGTTCGATTACAGGCGTAACGGCAAACTCGTCATTTTCTCTGACCAGGAGTCGTTCGACGGCGCCAAACGCACGCTTGATTTCCAGCGCGCGTTCGGCAGCGAACAGAATGCGCTCGATGGAAACGGATGCCTGGCCCTGGAACCAGCATTGGAGAACATCCGACACCGCGTGGTCGGCGGTATCCATACGCCGTCCGAAGACGCCGGTGACTGCCACGACTTCTGCGTCGGCATGGAAACGTTATTGTCCAGCCGGGGCGTAGTCTTCCGTACATCGGAAACCGTGCAGCGCCTGGCAACGGAAACATCAGGTGGCCAGCGCCAAATCACGGCCGTGCACACCGACAAAGGTGATCTCGCGGCCGACGCATTTGTGATGGCGATGGGCGCAGCCAATGCCTGGCACGCAAAGGCGCTGGGGTTCTACCTGCCGATCTATCCCCTGAAAGGCTACAGCCTGACGCTGGACACGGGCACGGCAAAGAACGCGGCGAACTCGCCACGCATCAGCGTCACCGACAGCGCCTACAAAGTGGTCTATGCGCTGCTCGGCCGTGAATTGCGAATCGCCGGCATGGCCGACATTGCCGGCTATGACACCACACTCGACGCCGTGCGAGTCGGCTTGCTCGTCAAACATGCCCGGTCGGTGTTTCCCGATGCCGGGGACTACTCAGCCGATCTCAAACCATGGTGCGGCCTGCGCCCGGCTACGCCCAAAGGTACGCCACTAGTCGGCACCTCGCCGATCGCAAACCTCTACCTCAATGCCGGACACGGCGCGCTCGGCTGGACGCTTGCGTGCGGTTGCGCGAAGGTCGTGAGCGACATGATCTCCGGAAGCGCCCCTGGCATCGCGCTTGAAGGATTGACGCTTGCGCACTGACTCGCCGATGCACCTGCGTATCTGGCGCCACGCGCCGTTTACGGTTCCGCTCAACATCATCGCCGTCATCAGTGGCGGCCTTGCGCTGGATTCTGCATTTGGTTGGCCTGGACAAATTGTCGCCATCGCATGGACTTTCACAGTGTTCTTGTGGCTATACCGGAAAGGTGGCAGTGAAGAAAAGCGCGTGCTAATCGTCTGCACGATCATCGCCGGCACCGGTGAACTCATCCTGTCGCTGGTTTGGGGACTCTATGACTATCAGTTCCACAACGTTCCGCTATTTGTGCCGCCAGGACATGCGCTGCTCATGACGCTGGGCCTGGTATACGCGCGCCGACTGCCCATCGCAGGCATGTGGATGATTTCTATTGCGGCGCTGGCTTGGGCGATATACGCGTGGACAGGCGGATTTGATCGCTTCGGCGTGGTGCTGTTCGGCATTTACGCATTCTGCATGTTGACCAGCGGCGCGAAATCACTCTACGCGACGATGTTTGTCGCCGCACTGGTGATGGAACTCTACGGCACCGCGCTCGGCAACTGGGCGTGGCGGCCGGTGGCGCCGTGGGTGCAACTGACGTCCGCCAATCCACCATTTTCCGCGGGGGCGTTTTATTGCATGCTGGATTTACTGGTGCTGGGGGCGATGCGGGTGTTGGGAAAATGGTTGGGGGATGTACAAGTGGCGGCAGAAAGCTGAGGGAAGTTTTCCCGAGCGCATTGTGTTGACACTCAAGCACTGGCGCGGGCTCTGACGGGCAAATGGCTGGCGAGGCGCGCCAGTGCTAGGCTTTCTGTTGCCATCTTGGCGTAAAGACGGGAATCCAAGTCTCACAATGAGCTGCCGAAATCATTCTTCTGCGCGTTGATGCAAGCGCAACGCCCGCCTCAACGGTTGCGCCGCCCAGATTTCATTGCGTTGCTTAGGCAGAAGCCACCTTCAACACCAACTTCCCAAAATTCTCCCCCTTGAACAACATCGCAAGCACCTCAGGAAATCGATCAATCCCCTCCTCCACATGCTCCCTCGAGACCAACTTCCCTTCCTTCAGCCATTGCCCCAACTGCATCGCCCCCTCCTTGTACCGAGGCGCGTAATCGAAAACCACGATGCCTTCCATGCGCGCCCGGTTGACGAGCAGTGATAAGTAGTTGGCGGGTCCTTTCACAGGTTCGGTGTTGTTGTATTGCGAAATGGCGCCGCAAATCACGATACGCGCCCCTAAATTGATTCTGGTCAAAACAATATCCAGGATCTCGCCGCCGACATTGTCGAAAAACACATCGATCCCGCCTGGGCAGGTTTCCTTCAGTCCCTTGCGGACATCCTGATTCTTGTAGTCCACGCAGGCGTCGAAACCGAGTTCCTTTATCGCGTAATCACATTTTTCCTTGCCCCCGGCAATGCCCACCACGCGACAGCCCTTGATCCTGGCCACCTGGCCCACCGTAGCGCCCACGGCGCCCGTCGCACCGGACACGACGACTGTCTCCCCCTGCTTCGGCTGTCCGGACTCCAGCAGGCCGAAATAAGCGGTCATGCCAGGCATACCCAAAACATTGAGATACGTCGTCAATGGGGCCAGCGCCGGATCGACCCTGGTGAATCCACGCCCATCGGAGATGCACCACGTCTGCACATTGATCATGCCCGAGACCATGTCGCCGACGGCGAACTTGGGATGGTTCGAGGCCACCACTTCCCCGACACCCCCGGCGCGCATCACCTCACCCAGCGCCACCGGGGCAATGTATGACTTGCCCTCGTTCATCCAGCCACGCATGGCAGGGTCAAGCGACAGGTAGAGCGCTTTGACGAGAATCTGCTCGTCCATCAAAGCGGGAATTGGCTCGTCGGCAAAGGAAAAGTCGCTTCGCTTTGCCTCGCCGACCGGGCGGGCGATCAACCGGACAACACGATTCATAGTGGACATTGGCGCGACTCCAGCGATCCAAAAGCAAAAAAGCCGGCGACGCGAGTCTCGCGCCACCGGCCCGTTCGAGCAAAAAAACCGATTACTTCAGGTGCGAAGAAACCAGCTTGGTCATTTCAAACATCGAAACGACCTTCTTGCCACCGAATACGGCTTTCAGCTTTTCGTCGGCATTGATCATGCGGCGGTTGATGGCATCCTGCAGTTTGTTCTTCTTGATGTAGTCCCAGAGCTTCTTGGTGACTTCGGTGCGGGGCATCGGATTTGCACCGATGACTGCGCCGAGAACCGAACTGATCGTCATGGGTTTCATGAAGGCTGCATTCGGCTTACGCTTCGCAGCGGGCTTCTTGGGAGCAGCTTTCTTGGCTGCCGGCTTCTTGGCAGCGGGTTTCTTGGCAGCGGGTTTTTTCGCTGCGGGCTTCTTTGCAGCGGGTTTCTTTGCCGCGGGCTTCTTGGCTGCCGGCTTTTTGGCAGCGGGTTTCTTTGCAGCGGGTTTCTTTGCAGCCATGTAAATCCTCCAGTCTGTTAACGGAAATTCCCAAACACTTGCGGCGGAGCGCCCCTGTTTCAGAGAGTGAACCGAACCACAGGCGCAAATATAACGCATTCTTTGCAAGAATGTGCAACACGTCGTTGTATACACGCAACGTGGCCATCGCACTGACATATCCGCGGATGGCCCCCAGACCGACTAAGATGAACGGTTTTCTATTCCACCATGCATACGCCAACCCTCCTCTCAGCGCTCTCGTTTCATCAAGCACACGATGCTGATGAGCGCATTCATCGAGAAAGAATTGTTGCGTTTGTCGAGCGCAATTCGCAACGCTGGTGGCAGCGCTCCACTCTCGACGGACACATCACCGCTTCGGCATGGGTGCTCAATTCAACACGCACACATGCGCTGCTGCTGCATCACGCCAAACTGAATTGCTGGGTGCAGCCAGGCGGACATCTCGATGACGAAGATGCTTCGCCGGCGGCGGGCGCATTGCGCGAAGCGCACGAGGAAACCGGTCTTGCCGCACTGCAACTTGCCGATGAAAATTTGTTCGACGTCGACGTGCATTCCATTCCCGCGCGCGTCAACGAGCCGGCACATTTGCATTACGACCTGCGTTACCTCATGATTTCACCTGACAGCACGGTGACGATTTCCGACGAGTCGCTGGGTGCGCGCTGGATTGCACTCGATGAACTTGCCCGCGCCCCATTCGAACGCAGCATTTCGCGCATGGCCGAAAAATCCCTCCAACTCCCCTTCCAATGACCACCAAGACAAACCTGGCCGACCTCCGCAACGACTACATGCTCGCCACGCTCGATGAGAGTGACGTGGCGATCACGCCCCTGGGGCAATTCGATAAGTGGTTCAATGAAGCGCTTGACTCGCAACTGCCGGCAGCCAATGCAATGACGCTTGCCACCTGCGATGCGGAAGCACGCCCTTCCGCGAGAATCGTTCTGATCAGAAGCTACGACGAGCGCGGATTTGTATTTTTTACCAATTACGAAAGCCACAAGGGGCAGGATCTGACCGCGAACAATCGCGCGTCGCTGCTTTTCTTCTGGCCGGAACTCGAACGGCAGATTCGCATCCAGGGCCGCGTTGAAAAAATCAGCGCAGCGATGTCGGACGATTATTACAGCAGCCGCCCGCTGGCGAGCCGTATCAGTGCATGGGCATCACCGCAGAGTCACGTGCTGCCTTCACGCACCGCGTTGGAAGCACGGGTATCCGCGTTTGCGGCGGAGTACGGCGAGAATCCGCCGCGCCCGGCACACTGGGGCGGCTACCGCGTCGTGCCGCAGGTGGTGGAATTCTGGCAGGGACGCGTTGATCGTTTGCATGATCGCATCCTGTACCGGCTCAATAACGGCGATTGGAAGATCGAGCGCCTGGCACCCTGACGGCTAAGGCAGGCGATAGTAGTCCGGTAACGCCCTTAGGTATGCCGGAATGTTGGGATTGACCATCAACCGCGACATCCACTCGGCATCCTCGTTGGTGACGAGCGGGCTCAAAGTGGTTTTCTCATACGGCAATTTGAAGCGGCAACTCAAAAAACGCTTTGTGTCTTCCATCGTCAATGCCCCGTTTGGCGCGCCACCCGGACAGCGCGCCAATTCCGCCGCCATTTTCACTTCGGCGTCTGGCCGGAATTTCATCTGCTGCAATAGAAAATTTGCATCCATGCTGAGTCCGCGCTGCAATCGCACCGACGTCTCGGCAAGACTCATGACGGGCATTCCGCTGCCGGGGCAATTCGGCGCCATGACTTTAGCGCGCTTGCCACCGAAGGTTGCAGCCAATTCGACATCACTCGTCGTCCGGACGCTAGCCATCAATGTTTGATCACCGTAGAGCATTTCGCCGCGCACCGCCACCAAGCGAACATTTTCTTCAATGGCTTCGATCAGATTACGATACGGGTCGGCGTGCCGATCATCCATCACCACCAAATCGGCAACAAATCCGGGCGCGATCTGGCCGGCAAGTTCTGTCCAGCCCATTGCACGCGCGGGATTCCTGGTGACCATTTCCGCCAATTCGCGATCACTGAACAGTCCACTCAACTGATGCTTGTTCACCAGATCCGCAACTTTCAACTCCCCCAATATCGATTTGCTGCCGGACGGCGCCCAGTCTGGCGCCAAGCTAATACTCACGCCGGCGCGTTTCGCCGCGGCCACATTCGCGGTCTTCGCGTAAAGCAGAAAGTTCGACAGTGGCGACCAAACCAGCTTGACGCCTTGCGCAGCCATGTCCTTGAGCTGAATCTCGGTCAGTCCAACACCATGAATGGCAATGAGCTCAGGTCCAACCAAGCCACTTTTCTTGATGGCCTCATATTCACCCGCCATACGCGAGCTCGGCCCTTCGGCCACGTGCACCACCAGCAACCCGCTGTTTCTCGCTTTCAGCAGGTCGGCCCACTCGATGGCATCGCGCCCAATGTCCACGCGGCTGGTGGCTAGACGCGGCCCGATCTTCGAATTTTCGATATTGCGGACCAGGCACTCGGTGGTGGAATACGACAGGTTTGCGCGACCGCCCTGAAGGCTCGTTGTACCCCCGGCAATCGCCTTGTATTCACCATAGCGGCCAATTTCAAGCCCTAGGTTGTAATAGTCGGCGCCGGCCAGCACGACATTCGGAAACGTGATGCGCTGGTTGTACGCGTCATCGTAGAATCGCCATTCGTAACGATCCTTGTAGGCCCGTGGAATGGGCATCAGCGGATAAATCGCGTACTCCGGATGATTGTGCAAATCGATCATCCCCGGATAAATCACGCCGCCGGTTTCGATTGCCTGCGCGCGCGCCGCACCTGCAGACAACAGCTCACCCGCTCTAAAAATGGCCTCGATCCGGCCCGCGCGAATCCACAGGCGCGCACCGGCCAGGATTTCGCCCGCGTCATTCATCGTGACAATTTTTCCACTCAACAGCATGCCAGGATCGATGCTGGCGGCGACAGGTTCGGGTGTTGCGTTCACAACCGGCACGGGCGTCTGTAGCGCGCAACCAGCCAGCAGAATATGGGTAAAAACCAAAGCCAGAACTTGACGGCAATTCATGCGTTCTCCGAAATGTTAGAGATTCGTACCACGCGGTCCGCAGGCACGACAATTGGCAATAATCTCATCATATCGTTACTACCCTCGTTTGCCATGCGGATGCTTAAGCAAGACATTTTCGGCCATGCCTTCACCGAAGTAGTCCGTGATGTACAACGTCTTCGCGTTGCCGATGGCTTGAAAAGCGACCGGCAACGCCCAATCATTTGCTAATGCTGAAGTCCCTGCTGCGTCCTTTGACAAAACTATTGCGGCGTGCACGCACATTTGCTGCGCGCCCGGTGGTGCTGGTCGACGAAAACCTGTGGAAACGCGCAACGGCAGGCTATGTGTTTGTTCAGTCATTGAACGCCGAGGAGAACCGTCGTCTCAGGCTGATCGCGTCCGATTTCCTGGCGCAGAAAACGATCACTGGCGCGGACAGCCTGAAAATCGACGACCTCATCCGCACGCAGATCGCTGCACAGGCGTGCATCCTGGTGCTCGAACTCGGCATCAAATATTTCGAAGGCTGGTCGGAAATCGTCGTCTATCCCAGCCAGTTCGTCCCCGAACGCGAAGTCGTCGATGAGATTGGCCTGGTACACACCACGCGCGATGTGCTCGCCGGCGAAGCGTGGCTAGGCGGCCCGGTGGTGCTGTCATACGAAGATGTCGCCCGGAGCGGCGATCCTGAGTACGGCGTGGCAGGCTACAACGTCGTCATTCACGAATTCGCGCACAAGCTCGACATGCTGAACGGCAATGCGAACGGTTTTCCGCCAATGCAAAAAGGCATGAGCCGTGAGGCCTGGAAGCGTGCATTCATGTCGGCCTACCTCGATTTCTGTAAACAGGTCGACACAGCGGATGCACACGGCCGGCGAAGCCGCCTTAGTCGCAATCATGCGCTTGATGCCCTGCCGCTTGATCCGTATGCCTCGGAAAACCCGGCGGAGTTCTTTGCCGTCATCACCGAGGCCTTCTTTGAAATGCCTCATGCCATCGCACAGTCTTTCCCTGCCGTGTACGAGCAACTGACGCTATTCTATCGGCAAGATCCGGCGGCACGCATACCGGCCTGAGGCGCGGTGCCCTGTGCGCATTTGTGTGCATGCCAGTGCTGGAAACGAAAAAAACCCGCAGGCGCATGAGGCCTGCGGGTTTCATGTTTAGCGAAAAATGAAATGATCAGAGGTAGAGAACGGCCGGAAATACCGCGACGGCCAGCACAATCAAAATCCATTCGCTATTCCAGCGTTTGAGATGGCCCGTGTAATAGAGAATGATGCAAAGAATTGCAAATACATAAAATAAGGCCAGTAGCATTTCGCCCCCTAAAAAAATCTTTTCGTTTCCGCCGCGCCTGCACGCGATTTCAGGCTGTAAATTACCATATTCGCCCGACTAATGCCCAACTGCGCTATACGGCATCCTCGTTGGTCTCACCGGTACGAATTCGCACGACCTGACTCACATCCGTGACAAAAATTTTGCCATCGCCAATCTTGCCGGTACGTGCCGCCTTGATAATCGCGTCAATGGCTTTATCGACCATGGCATCGGCGAGGATCACTTCGACTTTTACCTTGGGCAGAAAATCGACCGTGTATTCGGCACCCCGGTAAAGCTCGGTATGGCCTTTTTGCCGGCCAAAGCCCTTGACTTCAGTCACAGTGAGGCCTGTACAACCCAGCTCGGACAGCGTTTCACGCACCTCGTCGAGCTTGAATGGCTTGATAATTGCCTCGATTTTCTTCATTCCTGTCCCCTGAAAACGCTTGAATATCGTTGAACGCCAAACATCACCGCATGGCGGCACTATTTGGCAACATACCGCGATGTTATGGGATATCGCCAGTCTTTGCCAAATCCGCGACGGGTAATTTTTGCGCCGATGGGTGATTGCCGCCGCTTGTACTCGTTGATTTTGAGCAAATGCGTGACGCGCTTGACGTCCGCATCGAGAAATCCCATCGCCACGATTTCCGAGGGCGAGCGGTCCTGCTCCATGAACAATTCGACAATCTGGTCGAGCGTATCGTATGGCGGCAGCGAATCCTGGTCCTTCTGGTCCGGTCGCAGTTCCGCGCTTGGCGGGCGGGTGATGACACGTTCCGGAATGACCCGGGAGATGCCGTTGCGATAGGTACAGAGTTTGTACACCAGCGTTTTGGATACGTCTTTGAGGATCGCGTAGCCGCCGGCCATATCGCCGTATAGCGTCGAGTAGCCGACCGCCATCTCGCTCTTGTTGCCGGTGGTCAGCACCAGGGCGCCGAACTTGTTGGACAGCGCCATCAGCAGCGTGCCGCGCACGCGGGCCTGAATATTCTCTTCCGTCGTATCCGGCGCACGCCCCTCGAATTCATGCGCGAGCGATGCCTTGAACGCGTCAAACATCGGCGTGACCGGGATTTCCGAATACTTCACACCCTGTATTTGCATCATTTCGCGTGAATCGTCCAGTGAGATTTGCGCGGTGTACTCCGACGGCATCATCACCGCATGCACCCGTTCACGCCCCAGCGCATCGACCGCAATCGCCAGCGTCAACGCGGAATCGACGCCGCCCGATAAACCCAGCAGCACACCGGGGAATCCGTTCTTGTTGACGTAATCCCGCAAAGCCACCACCAGCGCCCGATACACGCTTGCCTCGGTCGACAGCGCGGGATGCACTTCGCCCCGCAAACGGCCATCTTCGAATTCCACCAGCCCCATCGTTTCGGCGAATTCCCGCTCTTGGTAGCCGACCGAACCATCCGCGTTAATACCAAACGACGCGCCATCAAACAGCAGCTCATCCTGTCCGCCAGTCCAGTGCGCATAAAGAATCGGCACGGCACTCTCACGCACGCGGGCACGCACCACGTCGTATCGCGTCTCGAGCTTATCGATATCGTAGGGCGACGCGTTCGGCACCACGATCAGTTCCGCACCCGCGGCCTTCGCCGCGTCGACCGGTTCGGAAAACCAGACGTCTTCGCAGATCAGCACGGCAATTTTCACGCCTTCATGGTCGAATACGAAAGGCTGATCGCCAGTTTCAAAATAGCGCTTCTCGTCAAACACCTGATAATTCGGCAGTCGCTGCTTCAAATACGTGCCCGCGACCCGGCCGTTTTCCAGCAGCGACGCGGCGTTATAGAGCTTGCCGGCTTTCAATTGCGGGTGGCCCACGATCAGCGAGATGCCGTGGGTTCGTTGCGCGAGGTCCAGCAATGCCGCCGCGCACGCCAGGCGAAAGTCCCGGCGAAACAGCAAATCCTCGGGCGGGTAGCCGCATAGCGCCAGTTCCGGCGCCACCAGCAAGGTCGCGCCCTCGGCCTTTGCCCGGGTCGCGTAGTCGAGAATGCGCTCGACATTGCCGGACATGTCGCCCAGGATCGGGTTCAATTGAGCGATAGCAATTTTCATATCAGCGCGATGAAATTCTAAGAGCGGGTAATGCCTTTATTATACGGGCAGCCTTTTACCGACCTTGACCATGCGCGAAGTAGTCCTCAAAGTTCTCGATTCGCTTGCCATGATTCCCGAGGCAGAGTGGGATGCGCTTGCAGGCGGAAACCCGACGCTGCGCCATGCGTTCCTCCAATCGATGATCGACGCCGGTTGCACCACCGCCAAAACCGGCTGGTTACCGCAATTCCTGACACTCTGGCGCCCGACGGACGATAGCGACAGCCAGGAAAAACTGTGTGGCGCCGTGCCGCTCTACGTCAAAGGCCACAGCTACGGCGAGTACGTATTCGACTGGGCATGGGCGGAGGCGTATCAACGAAACGGGCTGGACTATTTTCCCAAGTTGCTTGCGGCCGTGCCATTCACGCCCTGCACCGGCGCGCGCCTCATGGCCGGCACCGCGGCTGACCGCACGATTCTTCTCGATGGCCTCCTCAATCTCGCCAGGCAAAGCGATGTGTCATCGCTGCACGTGCTGTTTCCGGAAGCCGCCGAGCATAAGTTGTTGATCGACGCCGGCATGATGCCGCGTACCGCAATCCAGTTCCATTGGCGCAACAATTGCTATCGGCAATTTGATGAGTTCCTGGCAACCATGAACCACGACAAGCGCAAGAAGCTGAAACAGGAGCGGAGAAGGGTCAACGATGCCGGAATCACATTCCGGCGCTTGATCGGGGCAGATATCACGGAAACCGACTGGGATTTATTTTTCCAATGTTATAGCCACACCTACCACACGCACCATTCCACGCCATATCTGAATCGCGAGTTCTTCGGGCTGATTGGTATGCGCATGCCGGAGAGTATTTTGCTGATCATCGCCGAACGCGAAGGCAAGCCAATTGCCAGCGCATTGAATTTGTGGAGCGCGACGACACTGTACGGCCGCTATTGGGGCGGGCAGGAATTCCACTCGGGGATGCATTTTGAAACCTGCTATTACCAGGCCCTGGAATTCTGCATCGAGCGCGGCATCCAGGTTTTTGAAGGTGGCGCGCAGGGCGAGCATAAGTTGGCCCGAGGGTTCTTGCCGGTGAAATGTCAATCCGCACACTGGTTGAGAGACGCGCGATTCTCACGCGCAGTGGAAGATTTTCTTGCGCGCGAGAGCGGCGGACTCGAGCAGTACGTGAACGAACTGGACGACAGCAGCCCGTTCAAGGGCTAATTTTTGAAATAGACAAACTCCAGCGCTGGCGCGGGTTCCGGGCCAGCAATGCCTGGAAACGCCCGCCAATAGGCGATCTTCGTCGTTGAGTCGATCCCTGCAATCTCGGCAATCGCCGGTGCCGCGATGAAGTGCAGCGTAATCGAGGGCACTTGATCGGAAGCCGCAATCCCGGAATACGCTACGCTTCTTCTGGGCTACTGATTGGCGTGCGCGATGACGGTCGAATGGATCTTCTCCGAGAACTCTGCGTTCGCTTCCGCGCGCCCGAATACATTGCGTTTTTCCAACGCAATCTTGTCGCGAATTGACGCATTCAACTCGCGATTGGCCGCAAGTTCAATTGCCTTGGCCACATAGTCGTCAACGTCCGCGGCGACAAGTTGCTGAAGCCCCATCAACCGCAGCATCGCCGCCGTCTGGCGTCCGCGCATGAATGGACCCGGTAACGAAACCACCGGCACATTTGCCGCAAACGCATCGAGACTCGTCCCACCGCCAGACCAGTGCAACGTATCCAGCATGACGTCGGCGAGCCCAAGTGCACGGCGAAACATGCCGCCACTGAGTCGCGGCAAAAACTTGAATTGGCCTTTTGCCGAAATTCCCGCCGCGGCCAATCGGCCCGCCAGCCGATTGGCAAATGCCATCGTGATCGAACGACTCCCCGCCTGGAAAAAAACCAACACACCGCGGCTGTCCCCCTGCAGAATTTTCACAAAAACATCATCCATGTCCGGGTGAATCTTGAATAGCGATTGAGGACAGAAATACAGGTGTGCATCATTCGGCAGCCCCAGAGCGGATCGCTCAATGGGCCTTTCTTCCGGGGGCAGCGCGATGTCGACGCCGATACCATCCAGCAGAATGACCTGCTCCGAATAATGCGCGGCGTAGCCTTCCGGCTCCATCGAACCGCAGCTCAAGTAATAATCGATCGCCGTGCTGCCGGTGGTGACCGGGTGCCCCCATGCAGCGAACTGCACCGGCGCCAAACGCATTGCCGACAACAAGTATGAGCCGGTACTCATGCCAACCTCCGGATAAACCAGTACGTCGAGCTGGTCGGAGAGGATCCGGTTGCCATTTTCGCGCGGCGCTTTCAGCAGGCGTGTGAAGTACTCGCAGCCGGATTCAATCCGCCGCGTCAGTTCATCTTCGCCCTGTCCGGTGTAATAGACGTAGCGCTCAAATCGTCCAGAGTCGAGCTGGGTGATCCAGCGTTCAAAATAGTTGCCCGCGGTGGACGCATAAAACCACTTGCTGACGAAACCGATTCGAAGTTTGCGCTGCCCGTCGAATCGCAGCGGCAGGCGCTGATTCAATTCAGGCGCCGCCGTTCTCACCAGTTGGCCAATGAGGCCGGCGTAACCCTGCTGCAGTTCGCGATCATCGCCACCCTGGTAGGCGAGCAGGAAATTGGAGCGCTCGACGTTGAACACCTGGTCCGCGGACTTTTGCCATTTCGGTATCTCGGCAGATAGCGCATCCAGACCGTCGGCATAGCGTTGCCGGCAGGTCGCGACCGCCGTTGCGTCCGGATAGACCATCGGCAGCAGCAGGTGCGCGTCAAGCGCCAGTGACAACACGTTTGGATGCAATCTCGCGGCAGCGATCGCGAGATCTCGCGCCTCACCTGAACTTCCAAGCTCATGCTTGATGAAAATCCGCATCGACAAAAGCTGCGCATCCAAACCATCGAGAGCCAGCGCCTGGGCCACAATTGTATCGGCCCGCTCGAACTGCCAGCCTTCCATCAACAGGCGTGTCAGGCGCCTCAATGCCGGCAAGTTACCCGGTTGTTCCTTGACGATCGATTCGTGAATCGCAATGACAGCAGGCAGATCGCCTATGCGATAGAGGATACGGCCGAGAGTTTCGCGGCAGGGAATATTTGCCGGCTCGAGGTCGACGGCTTGGCGCGCATGCTTGAGCGCGGCGGACAGATTCCCGTTATCCAATTCGCGAATCGCGAGCTGGTGGAGGTCGTTAGCGTTCTCGGGAGGCATCAGGCGAAGTCGGAACCGGCGCCGTCTACTTCCAGGCCTGGGCGAACGCCTTCCAATGCGCTGCCTGCTCATTCGCCGCCAGAAAGTCCCGCGCCATCTTTATTTCGGCATCGTAGCCTTTGTGGTTGAGGGCGCCGCGCATCAACTGAAAGCGCAGGTACACGAGCCACGTGTTCATGACATCGGTCTCGCAGTAGTCGCGGATGTGCTGTATTTCACCGCGCTGCCAGGCGTCCCACACTTGCGAGCCATCCATGCCGAGCTTGCCGGGGAATCCGCAGAGCTGTGCCATCTGGTCGAGTGCGGCGGTCGCGCGCGGCTGGTACATCGCGAGCAGATCCATCAAATCCAGGTGCCGCATGTGATAACGGCCAATGTAATTGTTCCACTTGAAATCACGATCGTCCTCGCCCATGTCCCAGAACTTCGCCGCACTGATGCCGTGAATCAGTGCCCGATAGTTGAGTACCGGCAAATCAAAACCGCCGCCATTCCATGACACCAATTGCGGTGTGTAGCGCTCGATGCCATCAAAAAATCGCTGAATCAGCACCGCCTCGCCGTCATCGGCTTTGCCGATCGACCATGCCTTCAGGCCGTCGTCGGTGCGCAACACGCAGGAGATCGCGACCACGCGATGCAAATGATGCTGCAAAAAATCGCTGCCCCCCGTGGCTTGGCGGCGGCGCTGGAACGCCAGCTCCGCGACGTCCGCATCCCCCATGGCGGCATCGATGTCATTCAACTTCCGCACACCGACGATATCGGGGATGGTTTCGATATCAAAAACCAGAATCGGTATCACCGGCTCAATTCCCTGGGTAGGGCGCAACGGATGCCGTATTTTCCGGCACTCCATCATTTGCGGCGCTCGGCAGCTTCTTTATCCACCGTCCACCCGAATCGCGATAGTACCAACCGCTTGGTGCCCGGCGAATCCAGCGCTCGGCAAAGACATTCTGGAATTGCGACTCCCAGTCGGGACGACCATTGGCGCGGGCAATTTCGCGATACAGCGTGCCGCGATCCTTGTTGTCCTCCGCCACCAGGCGTTCAAGCGTGGCGCGCATATCCGGCGCCAGTCCTGCGGCTTCCCGCATGGCAATCAGCCCATCGTGCGTGAGGCCGATCACCCCCGCCTGAAAGTGCTCTTTCAAAATGGCGTGGCGCTCGGCCAGGCTTTTCCGGATGGCCATCACGGATGGCGACTGCACATCGAAGTCGGTGTCTCCCACGGTCTCCGCTCCCATGGCGGATACGCTCACCAGGCAAAGTACCACCAGCAGGGGACGCAAACAATGCCGCGTCGACAAAGTGATTTTCATTGCTGTTTCGGCTCGGCCGGCGCCGATGGCGCCATCGCATCTGCTGGCGCAGGATTTCCGTTTGTACCTTTGCCGGAAAGAATATCGTCAAGCACCTTATCAGCCGCCTTTTCTGCTGTCTTCTGCGGGAAGAAACTGATTACATTGCAGCCCGTGATACCAACGACCACACCGATCGCCAACGCCGCCATCCACATTTTATTGATTTTCATGGCAACTATTTTACGTCCTATCCGCCATCCGGAAACACCTAAGCAGGGCGTTTTCCGATTCGCCTCATGCCGGAAACACGCCGGTGGAGAGATAGCGATCGCCGCGATCGCAAACAATATGTACGACCACCGCGTTTTCTGTTTCACGGGCAATGCGGATCGCCGCCGCCAATCCACCCCCCGAGGAAATACCGGCAAAGATGCCCTCCTCGCTCGCCAGGCGCCGCGCCATTTCCTCGCTTTCGGCCTGCGTGACTTCCAGGATGCGATCGATACGCGACCGCTCAAATATTTTCGGCAAGTAGGCTTCCGGCCATTTGCGAATGCCGGGCACGTTGGAACCGTCCGCCGGTTGCACACCGACAATCTGAATGGCCGGGTTCTTCTCTTTCAGGAAACGTGACACGCCCATGATGGTGCCGGTTGTTCCCATGGTGGCCACGAAGTGCGTGATTTTTCCACCGGTGTCGCGCCAGATTTCCGGCCCGGTGCCGAGGTAATGCGCCAGTGGATTGTCCGGATTGGCAAACTGGTCGAGGATGTGACCCGCGCGCTCCTGTTTCAGCACCTCGGCGGTATCGCGCGCGCCCTCCATGCCGATGGCCTTTGGTGTCAGCACCAGTTCGGCGCCAAAAGCGCGCATCGTCTGCCGCCGCTCGATGCTCAAATGTTCGGGCATCACCAGCACCATCTTGTAGCCCTTGATCGCGGCGGCCATCGCCAGCGCGATGCCGGTATTCCCACTGGTCGCCTCGATCAGCGTATCGCCCGGCTTGATGTCGCCGCGCGCCTCGGCCCGGCTGATCATCGACATTGCCGGCCGGTCCTTGACCGAACCGGCGGGATTGTTGCCTTCCAGCTTGGAAAAGATGGTGTTCGTCGCCGCAATGCCGCCCCGAACAGGGATGCGCTGCAGCCTGACCAAAGGCGTATTACCGATAAAGGATTCAATGGTATTCATGGTTCGATTACCGTTGTTGCAATTGGCTGGACAAAATGGAAATGAAGTCTTTCACATAGCCGCGCAGGTAGGCATCCTTGCGATACGCGAGCTTGGTGACACGCTCGGGGAACAGTTTGCTGCCGTCCAGTGCCACCAAGTCATTGTCGCGCTCACGATCGAACGCCACGCCAGCGATGATGCCGATGCCCAGACCCTGGCGGACGTAGGTCTTGATGACATCGGTATCGATCGCCGTCAGCACGACGTTGATGGTCACACCGGCATTCGCGAACGTCTCATCAAGCGCACTGCGGCCGGTAAACGCGGCGTCGTACGTCACCAATGGATACGCGGCAATGCGCGCCAGCGTCAGGCGTTTTTCACGCGCCAGTGGATGGTCCTTCGGTACGACAATGCAATGATGCCAGCGGTACAAAGGCTGGGTGACAAGCTCCGGATAGCGGTCCAGCGTTTCCGTCGCAATCGCGATATCTGCCTCGCCGGCAAGGACACCGTTGGCCAGGTCGCGCGGGCTGCCCTGATGAATCGACAGGCGCACGTCCGGATACTTGGCGGTGAACAGCTTGATCGCGGGCGGGAGAATATAGCGCGCCTGCATGTGGGTCGCGGCAATGACAAAGGTACCCTCCTCCGCGTGGGTATATTCCTGCCCAACGCGTTTCAGGTTCTCGACCTCGGCCCACAACCGGTCCGCTATCTGCACCACACTTTCACCTGCCGGCGTCAACGCCGTCAGCCGTTTTCCCTGCCGGACAAATACGTCCACGCCCAGTTCATTTTCCAGTTCGCGCACCTGTCGAGACACGCCCGGCTGAGAGGTGTGCAGAGCAACAGCGGCGGCGGACAGGTTGAGTTTCTGGCGTGCAATCTCGCGGACGTAGCGGATTTGTTGCAGGTTCATATCTGGATTTCAACGATGTGGGCACCCGGGGATGTCATATAACCGACAAGCCTTATTATTCGCCAATATACCTTAGTGCGGCATAACCCGTGAATTAGCAGTGGCCCCGCCGTGGTCGCCAATGCGCCGCGAATGCATAAAGTGAATACCAAGCGTAAAAGCGAAAACTTGCCACGGATTTCACGGATAAAAAACCGATTTAATCCGTGCAATCCGTGGCAAAAGTAGAACTCGCGTCGTCCTGTACCCAAAACCCTACTGGAGCGTTGGTATCACATCTCCCAATACGGAGACGATTTGCTGGATTTCGCTGTCCTCAATGATGAACGCCGGTGACAGCACGATGTTATCGGCGGCGCTGCGGATCAGCACGCCTTTGTCGTAGGCCTTGAGGAAGGCATCAAACGCTCGCGCACCCGGCGCGCCGGCGCGCGGCTCCAGCTCAATCGCTGCCACGAGTCCAAAGCTGCGGATATCGATGACATGCTTGACGCCTTTCAGCGAATGCACCGCCTTCGCCAGCACCGCCGCCATTTTGTTCGCGCGTTCGAACAGCGCCTCGTCTTTGTAAAGCTGCAACGTCGCAATGCCCGCCGCGCAGGCCAGCGGATGCGCCGAGTAGGTGTAGCCGTGAAACAGCTCAATCGCAGCGGCGGGACCGGTCATGAACGCATCGTGAATCTCGCCCGAGCAGATCACGCCACCCATCGGCACCGTGCCCGAGGTGACGCCCTTGGCGAAAGTGATCATGTCCGGCTCGACACCAAACACATCGGCGGCAAACGCACCGCCCAGTCGGCCATAACCGGAAATCACCTCGTCGAAAATAAGGAGGATGCCGTGCTTTTTCGTGATCTCGCGCAGGCGCTGCAGGTAACCCTTGGGCGGGAACAGCACGCCGGTCGAGCCTGCCATCGGTTCCACGATTACCGCCGCGATGGTCGAGGCGTCGTGCAACGCCACCAGCCGCTCCAGCTCATCGGCCAGATGCGCGCCCCACTCGGGCAGCCCCTGCGAATACGCATTTTCTTTCAGATTGTGCGTGTGCTGCAGATGATCCACGCCCGTCAGCATGTTGCCGAACATCTTGCGATTGGCCACCATGCCGCCCACCGAAATGCCGCCGAAACCGACACCGTGATAGCCACGCTCGCGGCCGATCAGGCGGGTACGCGAACCTTCACCGCGGATGCGCTGCCAGGCAATCGCGATCTTCAGTGCCGTATCCACCGCTTCCGATCCGGAATTGCAGAAGAACACGTTTTTCATGTTCTTCGGCGAGATGTCGATGATGCGATTGGCCAGTTCAAAGGCAAGCGGATGCGAGAACTGGAATGGCGGGCAGAAATCGAGCGTCGCCGCCTGCTTCTGGATCGCTTCAACAATCGGCTTGCGATTGTGCCCCGCGTGGCAACACCACAACCCGGCAAAGCCATCAAGTATGGTCTTGCCGTCGTCTGTCTTGTAGTACATGCCATCCGCGCTCGCCAGCATGCGTGGCGCGGCCTTGAAATGGCGGTTGGACGTAAAGGGCATCCAGTAGGCGCCCAATTGATCGGGATGCAGGTGAAGCTGGTCCGAGAGGATCGTCATGTTATTTTCCTTGCCGTTTGGTACGACAAGTTTAACAAGACCTGATGCGCGGGCCAATTATGTGTCGCGATGGATAGCTAAACACATTAGCAATACGGCAAACTCCCCGCCTGTAGGGCGTCTCCGAGCCGTTTTGGCTGGAGAACCGCGCCAGTGGTGGTGTTTTCTCCGCTACCGGGCATCGACCCGCCAAAGTGCGATTGCGCATACAAGGTAGGCAAAGCACAAAGTGCCGGCAATATCTTGCTGATTTCCCCTGTTGTGCTAACTTCGCTAGTGCCGGACTCGACGAGGTGGATGTTTGGTCCAAAAGACAATGACAAGGGAAAACGCGATGACTTCATTTCGGCTCGCCATGATTGGCATTCTCTGGGCGATATCGGTTGCCGCAGCTTCAGAAGAGTTTGAGCCTCGCGGCCGAAGGTGGGGACCGCCCAAACCAGTGCTGGAGGTTGTCCGAATAAGTGGCACCTTCGGTGCCGGAAGTGGTCGAGGACGAAGACGGTCGGTCTGCCGTTGTTTCGGGGACGACCGGCGATTTCGCAGGTCTAATTGTTCATCCCCGAGTTGAAAGTCTCGGTGTGCCTCGAGGTGAATCGATCGTAAAGGTGCTTTCGCCAGATCGTCCGCGCATTAGTTTCAAGCAGCCATCTGCTGATTTATTCGAAGTAGCGTTACCTTTGATGGCACAAAGGTTTAAGGTATTCGACCGAGAAAAGGCGACTTGTCTGCAAGGATGGATTCATCGAAATTCTGTTCAAGAAGTATGAGGGTTAGCAGGCGATCGACCGGATAAGCTCCATCAGACGCTTCACCGAATGGCAGATGGGGCATTGCTATTCTATGAGCAGCATAGTACCTGGAGCCGGGAAGCACTTTTTTTTACCCAAAGTGCAATCAGACACCGCTACTTGCGTTTCGACAAATTCGACGACAAAGCAGAAAACAAAAGATGAATGGATGGCGGTTGGCGGGAATGGATAAAGGCCGAAAATCTCATTGCCAGACTAAGAATTTTCTTCAAAAAAAATCGAACGCCGATACAAAGAAATACAGCACATGACTGGCCGCAACATGAATCCAACTCAAGCACTGGCGCGGCTTTTCGGTCACTTTCAATCGGAACGCCGCGCCAGTGCTTGAGTTTGATGGCGGTGGCGAGCAGGGTGGGCAAAGCGCAGCGTGCCCACGCGGATACCCAACGGTGGGCACGCTGCGCTTTGCCCACCCTACGTTTGCGTCGCCTGCTTACGGTGCCGTCACCTTGATCGCCTTGACCCGCTCCCCATCGTGCACCCGCTCACCCGGATAAACGATCACCTCTTCGTTCTCCGCCAATCCTTCCAGCACCTGCGTTTCCGGCCCCGAGCTCGGGCCGACGGATACGGCCTTCAAGCGTGCGTGCCCATTGTCGATGACGAACGCGGACCAGCCTGCCCCGCGCCGGAACAATGCGCCCGAGGGAACTTTCAGCGTGCGTGGCGTCTGCCAGGTAATGATGCGGCCCTCGACACGAAAATTGTCGCCGAGGCTTTGCCGCTGCTCGACCGGCGCGAGAATCTCGGCCACGACGTTCACGCGCTGCTCCTCCACACCAAGCGCGGATATCTTGGTAAATGCGGCCGGCTCGACCAGGCGCACGCGGGCGGGCAACGGTTTGCCGCCGCCCCACTGTTCCAATTCCACCGGCGTTCCGGGCGCGATCATGGCGCCATCGCGCGAAAGGACGGTGATCACCGCTTCAATGTCCGCGGGATTGCCGATTTCCACCAGCGGCGTGCCGGCGGCAACCACACGGGTACTTTCCTCAATCACGCGCAGCACGCGACCGCTCACCGGCGCGATGATTTCCGTGTGCGCACCGCCCGCCTTGCCTGCCCGTTGCGCGCCCGGCGAGAAATCAGCCAGTTCTGCCTCGGCAAGACGCAGCGCACTGATCGCGGCGGCCACCTCTTTGGCGGCGGACGATTCGCTGAGCCGGGCTGACTCAACATCCCGCAGCGTAATCATTTTGCCGGCAAACAACTTCTCATACCGCTTCAAATCCGCCTCGGCAAATACCTGCGCGGCGCGCGCCTTTTCCAGGTTCGCAGCGGCCGCATCCCGTCGCGCGGCGGCGGTTGCGCGGCCACGCGGATCGAGCATGGTGGACGAGATGGGATCCACGACCGCAATCAACGTCCGGCCGGCATCGACGGCATCGCCTGCCTTGAGCTGAATGCGCCGCAGGTGTCCGCTCACCGGCGCCGATACCTGATATCGATCCTTGATGCGCGTCTTGCCTTCCTCGGTGATGGTGGTCCGTAGCGGCCCCATGACCGCACGCGCCGTTTCCACCGGCATCGGTGTGGGCCAGAGTCCGGCAACAATCAGTGCGACGAGCAGCGCCGCACCCAAGTAGGGCAGCCAGCTTCGCCGGCGATAGACTTCCGTGTCGGATGGGCCCGCGGCTGATTTGATTTTTTGGGTTTCGTCAGGGTTCATGTGCGTCATTTCGTTGAATTATTCCGGTGCGCGCAATGCGCCGATGAGGTTGAGTTGATTCAGTTTTCGCAGCACCAAAAGCGCGGACGCGGTTGATGCCACCGTCACGATGAGCGCGGCAATCGCGTAATTCTGCGCGGTCAGGATGGTCGGCAGCCGCACCGTCTCGGTATTTACCTGTTGCAGGATAACGATGGAAAACCCGGTGCCCAGTAACAAGCCCAGCGGCACGGCAATCAGGGCGAGCGTGACCAGTTCGGTGACCAGCACCGCGCCGACTTCACGGCGCGAAAAGCCGATCACGCGCAACGTCGCCAGTTCACGCGCGCGTTCCGCGAGCGAGATTTGCGCATTGTTGTACACCACGCCGAACGCCACCACTGTCGCCAGCACCAGGTAAATGCTTTGCAGCAGGTTGATGCTGGCCGCCGTGGTTTTTTTGAAGCTTTCGCGCAGCGAATCCTTGATCGCGACCAGACTCACGCGCGGCGTGTTTTTCAATGCCCGCAGGAAATCGCTTCGGCGCGGCCCATCAACCGCGAAGCTCGCGCCGGTGACGACATCGCCTTCGCCGAGCAATCGATTCAGGGCATGCAGTTCCATATAGGCAGACAAACCAGCAAAATCTTCCGACAGGCCGACCAACGTCACCGGGCGCATCACCTTCTTGCCCTCGAGCGACTCGACCAGCAACTCATCCCCTATTCTTGCGCCGAGAATCTCGGCAAGTTTGGCGGACACCACCAGGCCATCGGAGTTGAGTTCGATTTGCCGATGGCCTGCGCCGATCACGCGATTGTGCAATCCATTTTCCGGCAAACCCTGGATGCCGAGTTGCCGATGCGTTTGCCCGAAACGTACCTTGACGAACGCATTGCGAAACGATTCCGCCGCAACCACGCCCGGAAGCTGCCGCAGGTGGTTCAAGGTTTCCGCGCTGGCCGGCTCGATCAGGCCGACGCTGATGTCCTGGCGCTGGATAACATCCCATTGGAAGTCGAGGATTTCCGCGACGCTGTCGCGAAGGCAACTCGGCACAATCAAGATTCCCGTCGCCAGCGCGAGGCCGGCGATGGTTAACACCGCCTGCAGCGGCTTGCGCTCAAGATTGCGCATGGCAATGCGGAACGAGTGGCTGAGGGCACGCCCGATGCCGGTACGCTCGATCAGCGCCGGCCGATAACTCGCGGGAGGCTCGGGGCGCATGGCATCCGCAGGCGGCAATCGCGCCGCGCGCAATACCGCGCTCCACACACCCGCCGCGGCGGCGACCGTGCTTATCACGACGGCCTGCACCAAAGCCGAATAGTCGAGCATGAAATCCAGGGTCGGAAAGCGGTAAAGCTCATGGTACATCTCGACCAGCCGATGGCCGAGGGCGATGCCGCCAAGCGCACCCAGGATCGTGCCCGCCGCCACCATGGCAAACGCAAACTTGAGGTAGTGCACAACGATCTGGCGATTGCTGAATCCAAACGCTTTCAGGATGGCGATCTGCTCACGCTGCAATGAAAGCAGGCGCGATAACACCGCATTCGTCATGAAAGCCGCCACGCTCAGAAACACCAGCGGAAAACCGATGGCAAGTGTCGTGAGCACGCGAATTTCATCTGTCACGCGGATGTGCGACGGATGCGTGGCGCGCCCGTACGTGCCGCGTCCGCCGTACTGCTCAAGCAACTGATCCAGCGACGCGATGACGGCCGCTTCCGTCGCCCCGGGGGACAACGTCAACGCGACATCGTTAAAGGCGCCATAGAGATCGAATGCCGATGCCAGCTCCTGATACGGCAACCAGAAGATGCCGTAAGAACGATTGTCCGGCAGCGCCGCGCCGGGCCGCGATTCGAAGATGTACTCCGGCGAGAGCACGACGCCGGCGATGCGAAACGGCATCCGACGGCCATTGAGCAACAATGAAAGCGTATCGCCGGGATGCAGCTCGTTTGCCTCGGCAAAGGCTTCACCGACCAGCAACTCTCCGCGACTGCGCGGGGCAAGCCATCGACCCGCACGAAGAAACAGGCGGTTCAACTCCGGTGTTCCCACGTCCGGCAGCGACCGCACCGTGCCGCTGGCCGGCTCGTCGCGTCCGGCCAGGTCAAGCGTGACACGCGCGACCACGCCGGTCTGCACGGTGGCAACGCCGGGAATCTCGTGGATGCGCGCGGCAACCGATTGCGGCGCCCGCTTCAGCTGCGCGAACACGTCGGCAAAGTGATTCGTTTCGTAATATTCGCGCTGTGTTGTATCGAGCGAATAAATAAGGCTGCGCGACATGATCATCATGGCGAGACCGCAGGCAATCACCATCGACACGGCAATGGCCTGACCGAGCATGCGTTTCAAATCACGCAGCAGTTTTCGATCGAGGTTGGATATTTTTGCCAAATGAGTCCTACCACGTGATCTTCATCATGAGCGTCACCATTTCAGGCTGCTCGGCAAGGCGCGCTCGGT
This sequence comes from Betaproteobacteria bacterium, assembly GCA_016720925.1. Lineage (NCBI taxonomy): Bacteria > Pseudomonadati > Pseudomonadota > Betaproteobacteria > Betaproteobacteria bacterium. Next base: position 69,820 of record JADKJR010000019.1, read on the forward strand.
ATTCTGGTGAATGCTCTGCACGCGGCCATCGGAGAAACGGATCACGCGATCCGCCATGTCCGCCATGACGGCGTTGTGGGTAATGATTACCGCCAGCGTGCCGAGCTCCCGGTTGACACGCTCAATGGCCTCGAGCACGACAATGCCGGTCTGCACATCGAGCGCGCCAGTCGGCTCATCGCACAACAACACCTCCGGGCGCTTGGCAATCGCCCGCGCAATCGCCACGCGCTGCTGCTCGCCGCCGGACAATTGCGCCGGAAAGTGATCGAGGCGCGAACCAAGGTTTACCATCTCCAGCGCCTCTTCGGCGGGCATCGCATTGCGCGAGATTTCGGTGATCAAGGCAACGTTTTCCCGCGCCGTGAGACTGGGAATCAGGTTATAGAACTGAAATACAAACCCGACCGAGATGCGGCGATATTGCGTGAGCCGGTCCTCATTGGCGGACGCGAGGTCGAGGTCGCGATACTTGAGCTCGCCCGAGGTCGGCACATCGAGGCCGCCGATATTATTGAGAAACGTTGTCTTGCCGCTTCCCGACGGTCCGAGCAGCACGACTAGCTCGCCTTCGTAAAGATCGAGATCCACGCCGGCCAGCGCGCGCACTTCGGTCAGTCCGCTGCCGTAGGTTTTCGTCAAGCCACGGATGCGAAACACCACGTCGCCGCCGGTATGCACGCGGCTCGTATCGGACCCATTCGCGGAACGCCAATCATCGTCGGTTCGAACCACACTTCCCGGAATTCGCATAACGCAAGGCTCCCAAAACGCCGCGGCCAGCACGTCGCTTCCGGGATGATTTTCCACAATGATCGAATCTGCGCGATGTGCCACGGCGCTCGCATTGCCGCGCCCGGCGCTCTTGACGTCGTCATTTTAGCGCAGCAGTCGGGATGTCGAGTTGAATCGCAACGCTGAACAAGCGCGGGTAGCCCCCGCACCGCAACTACCTTCGAAAAATTGCGAAAACACCAGCACTGGTGCGGCTTTCCTGGCGTTTTCGCCAATTCAAGTACGAGTCCCGACGGTTGGCGTGAAGAATTGCGCGTCGATGGTTGTACTTTTCTTGAAGACGCTTAATTTTGGTGTCAGATTGTCCATGCTGACGCCTTTGGGAAGAAGCGCACACGACTGTTTCATTGGTGCCGCCTGGTTGGGCGAAGGCCGCCCCGGCGGGATCGGTGCACGGTTTCGAGGGCGGCCGGTGACCGTTGGCAGGTTTCCCCCACAGCCGGTTCGACCGGGCCGGCCCTGACCTGCTCGCCCCCGGACATCTTTCCTCAAGGGGGGGGGTGTGCCCCCCTTCCCGGCCCCCCTCCCCCCCCCAAGAAGGGGGGGGCCCCCCCCCCCCCCCCCCCCGGGAGGGGGGGGGGGGCCCTCGAAACCCGCGCCAGCGCTAGAGTTTGTACCCGGAAGCCCAGAAAAGAACATCAATCGAGCGACGACTGGAATCCAGTTCATTCGCATTGACAACAACCTGGACGGGACTGACTCCAGGCTGTCCAACGCAGCCCAACTTCGAGCCCCAACGTGGAACGGCTCAACATTCCTGGTGTCGGACCGCGAGGTCGTCCTCCCGGCGGTCCAGCACCTCGCGCTTCGCCTGTTTGCGGACTTGCCTGGACACCGTCAATCCCGCAAACTTGAGCCATGACAAACATTACAGCCTTGATCGAGCAAGCGAATGAAGGCAGTCAACCGGCGCTGGACGGGCTGTTCCGCGAGCTTTATCAGGACTTGAAGCGGCTTGCGCGATCGCGCATGTCGCGCTCGGAGCCGATCACGCTGCTGGACCCAACCTCGCTCATCAATGAAGCGTACCTCCATTTCGTCAGTGCGAAACGGTTGGACCTCAAAGACCGGCGCCATTTTCTGACCTACGCGGCCAAGGTAATGCGCAACGTAGTGGTCGACTTTATTCGCGTGCGCCGAGCGGAGCGGCGTGGCGGCGACCAAATTCACGTGACCTTGAACACGGATCTTGGCTTGGCCGCACATGACAAAGATGACGAGGCGTTGGGCGTGCATGAAGCTCTGCTTGAACTTGCCGAGGCCGATCCACGGATGGTGAAGGTGGTGGAACTACGGTACTTTGCGGGGCTGACGGAGAGCGAGGTTGCTGACGCGCTTGGCATTGCCGATCGCACCGCGCGACGTGACTGGGAAAAAGCGCGATTGATGCTCGCGGCAATGTTACGCGCGCCATAGCCGGGCAATGTCCGTTTCTTGCCGAGTAGTCCGTACTGAGTACTATTGAGAGTCCGACAATAATACGGGTACCGCCATGACTAATCCCACGCACGACTGGGTGCAGATTTCGAAGCTGCTGGATCTGGCCTTGGCATTGCCGCCGACAAGCCGCATCACATGGCTAGATCAACTGGATGGCCAGTTCGACGACCTCAAGCCTCAGTTGCGGGACATGCTCTTGCATCAAGGTGAAATCGAAACCAACTCGTTCTTGTCACCGATCGGCAGGCTGTCATTCGCGCCGCAGGCTACTGGTAACAGCAATTACATTGCCACGCTGGAATTGGCCTCCGGCGCCAATTTCGGCCCCTTTCGATTGCTGCGGCCACTGGGCGAAGGCGGCATGGGAACGGTGTGGCTGGCGGAGCGGACAGACGGGCTCATCAAACGCGCCGTCGCACTCAAGTTGCCCCACTTCACGCTGCAAATAAAAGGCATCGCCGAACGGTTTGCGCGCGAACGCGAAATCCTCTCCACGTTGGCGCACCCAAACATTGCGCAACTCTTTGATGCGGGAATGGATGTTTCCGGCCAGCCGTATCTGGCGCTGGAATACGTGGAGGGCGTCGCGCTCACACAATACTGCGACGACAAGAAGCTCACCATTCGCGCGCGGCTGACACTCTATCTGCAAGTGCTCGCTGCCGTGCAATACGCCCATGCCAATCTTGTCCTGCATCGCGACTTGAAGCCAAGCAATATTCTTGTTAACGGGCACGGGGTCGTGAAGTTGCTCGATTTTGGCATCGCCAAACTGATGACCGATGGCAGCGCGCACGTGACCGAGTTGACCCAACTGGGCGGTCGCGCGCTCACAATCGACTACGCCAGCCCCGAACAAATCATGGGGCAGCCGTTGACGACGGCAAGTGATGTGTACTCACTTGGGGTGCTGTTGTGCGAACTGCTCAGCGGCGAACGACCTTACCGGCTGAAACGTGGAACCCGTGCGGAGCTGGAGGAGGCAATCCTCGCGGCCGATCCTGCGCGGCCATCCTCGCTGGTAACGAAACCCTGTTCAATCAGCGTCACGTTCCGAGACCATTGCGCAACTTGCCTCGCAGCTTGCGGGTGATCTGGACTGTATTGTGGGCAAGGCGCTGGACAAGGACTTCTCGCGTCGTTATTCGAGTGTCGCGACGTTGGCCGAGGATATCGAACGGCATCTTCGGGGCGAGGTGGTACTTGCACAGCCGAATAGTCGCTGGTACCGGCTCAGGAAATTCACCGCGCGAAACAGGATCCTGATCGGTGCTGGAAGTAGCGTTGCTGTTGCGGTCGTGGCGGCGATGGTCGTGTCGATATGGCAGGGCCGCATTGCCAATAATGAGAGACGCAATGCGCAAGAAGTTCGACAATTTCTGGTGGACGCCATCAGCTCGGCTGACCCGAACCGGACAGGCGGCAGGGATGTAAACATCAAGTCGATGCTCGACTCCGCGGCGAAACGTGTGGAGACCTCGTTTGGCGAGCAGCCGGAAACGGGGTTGGAACTGACCACCCTGCTCGGCGAGTTGTACGCCACGCTCGGCGACAACGCCGCCGCGCAAAAGCAATTTCGCAACGCGGTTGCACAATCGCAAAAGAATGGCAAAACAGGGACGCTCCCGTATGCAGACCTCGTCGACCAGACTGTGAAGGTGGAGCTTCGGAACAACGCCGGGAAAGAAGCGCGATCACTGGCTGAATCCACCCTCAACGACACGCGGCGTGTATCGGGCGAGTCTTCGCTTGCTTTCGCGACCGCTCTCGCGGCGATGGCGAACGTCGAGCGGCACGATGGCAAGGATAAGGACGCCATTCCATTTGCCGAGCGCTCGCTCGAGATCACGCGCGCGCTGGCCGGATCGAAGCATATTGATACCCTCTCGAGGCTTGATGACTTGGGCGTAACGTATACCGACGCCCGGCAGGACGAAAAAGCGCTGCCAATTTTTGAGGAGTTGCGCCGCCGCGATGGCGAGCTCAACCTGCGATCCAAATCCACGCAACTGAACGCGCGGGCATCGCTCGCATTCACCTATATCCGCTTGATGCGTTATGAAGATGCAATCCGCGAGTACGCCGCGCTGGTTCCCGCTTACGAGGCACTGCTCGGAAAAAACCATCCCAAAGTTCGTTTGAACATGCAAAGATTCGCGACTATTCTGGGGAAAGTTGGCGAATTCGACAAAGCGCGCGGGCTGTTTGATGAGGCGCTGAGTCGCGGCCCCACGATCCCCACGACAGACCGTAGCCAGCTGGATGCGATGAATATGCGCGGCGTGTTCTTGTCCGGGATGCACCTGCATGAGGCGGCGCTGGCGGATACGAGTGCACCGGCGAATCATTTCAGGCAATCCCCCAATTTGCCGGCCGGGCCACGGCTCTATTACGAACTTTTGCATGGACAAACTTTACTTCGCGCAGGACACCTTGAGGCGGCGATCGACGTGCTGAATCGCGTCAGAAAGGATCGCGAAGAAAAGCAAAACGTGCTTTCGTTCGAATACGCGGCAACGCTCATTTCCCTTTCCTGTGCGTACAGAATACTCGGCCAATACGAGCAGGCGCAATCTCTGCTCAGTCGTGCACAAACCTGGCTCGATACCAACAAAATTCCGGCCGACGATCATCGCGCGCTGCGCATCGCGATGTATCAGGCCATGCTCGATTCGCATACTCGAAAAGCCGATGCCTTGGCGCGCTTTCTTGCTGCGCGCCAGAAATTCGAACCCAAATTGCATCCGAACAGTCTCGCGCGCGCTGAGCTCGATTGGGCAGAGGGCGAGCTCCGCCTCAATCTGGGGGAGCAATCCGCGGGCGAACGATTGGTCGCGGACGCAAAACGCCGTATCAAAGCGGTCTCCAGTTTGGAACCCCCGCGCCAATTCGCGCTCATCCAGGCGACTTAGTTCCCCCGCGCGTGATCCAACGCGCAACGCATGTCCGGTTCCATCGTTGCATTCCGTATTCGGAGATGCCAGCGCCCAGCAAAGACGGCGTTCCCGAAAGGACGCGATTTGCAAGCGACGGCGCAATCAACTCCCTTTGAACATGGAGGCAAATGATGGGCCGACACATCCTCGTCGCCGTTACCGATTCGCGACATCGGGATTCCGCAGGCGCAACGCTAAGCAGATGGCTCCGCTGTTTCTGTGCAACGTGCATGTTCGTCGCTGGTACCCACAACGCGGGCGCGCAAACGGACGTCCCGGTTGCTGTCAACTTCCCGAATATGGTCGTCGATTTGTTCACTGCGGTTTCATACAATCCACGCTATCGCGACGGTGCACTCTACGTCAGCGGCATTAACGGCATCGCCACTGTCGGCCTCCCCAGCACCCGCGTCGCCGAGATTTCGCGTGTAAAGAAAATTCTTTCTGTCGGCGGGCTCGGAGCGCGGTCAGGAGTCTTCGCCCTTGACGGCAATTCTTCCGAGCTTCGAGTCCACGATCCTGGTGTCCCGGGATCGACACTGGTGAGCGGCGGGAGCCAGTACATGACCGATATGTGGATGAATCGCGCTGACGCGCAACTCATGGCACTCGACGTTGGCCCGACATTGGATACGCAGCGTCGCGGCGCGCTGATCTGGATCTACTCGACCGAAACCCGCGACTCAATTACCGGCTTCCAGATTCAACGTTCGATCAATAGCCTTGACTATCCCCGTTGCCCCTGCCAGGTGGCGGCAGATCCCAACGACTTCCGAAAAATCTACGCGATCGCCAACGGCAGCGACACTGTCACGGCCCATGTTTTCAAGCTCGCACCCTACGCATCCGCCTATGGGCAAATCGTCGTCGAGAGCCCGCCCGGTACCTTCGCCGGACTTTCGCAGATTGTTGCGGACAATACGCGTGCCTACGTCACCGATTCGCAGGGCCGCCTGCATACCGTCACGCCGCTACGTCCCGCGCTGCAATTCGTGGGCGAGACGCTCAACCTCAATACAATGCTGACTAACGTCATCATTCGCGGCGAATTGGTTCGCGACACCGCGCTGCTCACCAACTATTTTTACGATGTCGGCCTCGGGCCGAACGTCAATCCCGCCGCGCAAAGCGAGATCAAGGTGTATTCGGAAGCCGTACTGGTGGCCACCATCCCCACGTCAACCAACAAGCTCGGGCCACTGACATTTTCGCCGACCGAAATCTTCTTCTGGGACGGTCCCGCAATCAAAGCCATCCATCGCGGCACGTGGGAAGTGCGCACCATCGCCAACCCACCTGCAGATGGCGCGGGTATTGCGATGCACTACGACGAATTCGATAACGTCCTGCGCATTCCGATTGCCGATCGCAATGTTGTCGCGGTGGTCCCGATCGTGTCAGTGCCATCGATTGCGCTCGACTCGGTCGTTTCGCGCAAAGTACACGGCACTGCCGGCACGTTTGAACTCACTATCGATCACCTGGCGCCACTGGCGGGCTTGCTCACGGTCGAGCCGCGCGGCACCGGCGGCAGCCACACTCTCATCTTCCGTTTCAATGCGCCAGTGATCTCCATCGGCGGCGTGAGCGCTGTCGATGCGGCATCGAATCCCGTCGGCAGCGCGACGGCAACGATCGTCGGCAACACCGTCGAAGTCACGCTCACCGGCGTGCCGGACAACCAGCGCGCTCTCATCTTCATGCCCAATATCAACGGCACCGGCATCAATGTATCGCTTGCCATCGGTTTTCTCACCGGCGACGTAAATAATTCGCGCACCGTGAATTCTAGCGACATCAGCGCCGTGAAAGCGCGATCAGGACAAACCACGACGGCGGCGAATTTCATGTTCGATGTGAACGCATCGGGTTCGATCAACTCATCCGACATTTCTGCGGTGAAGGCGCGGTCGGGCCTGGTATTGGCCCCTTAAGTCAATACGAAATACAGGAGCCTGAAAATGAAGATATTTAACCATCGATTGCAGATACTGCTCGCGACCATATCGGTAGCTGTCGTTCAGTTTTTTTTTCACGCCTCTCGCGCATGCTGCGGGCAATGTGAGCGTGTGCGACGAGGCCAATTTTCGTTTTGCTTTGATTGGCGGTGGATTGGTAACTTTTAGTTGTAGCGGAACGATCCCCGTGACCAACGCCCTGGGTGGATTCATCCCTGTGATCTCGCCTACGGTCATCGATGGTAGCGGCCAAAATGTAACTCTGACTCGTAGTGACGGATATATTTCCCTAGTGTCCTATACGGAATTGACGATCAAGAACCTAACCGTTACCGGTGGGGCCCAAGTTGCTACCGACGCTGGCGGTGTAATGAGCGCCGAAGGTGGGACCTTCAGGAATATTCAGGGGCCACGCAGTCCAATTGAAGGCCATGGTGGTGGTTCTGTATCTGTTCTTGACTGTCAGTTCATCGACAACACGCCTCTTACCTACGGCGGCGCAGTTTTTATCAATGGCGCGAGCATCAATGTGCGACGAAGCGTTTTCAGGAACAACTCTTCGCCAAGGGGAGGCGGAATTTATGCGACAGCCAGTACCGTCTCCATTTTTGACTCGGTGTTTGACAGCAACACGGCAGCACCGACGGATGGGAGTGCCGCACTTGGGGGTGCCATCTACCTAGACAATTCAGACCTCGGCATTACACGCAGCGCGCTGATAAACAATGTTGCGCAGGGTACGGCGGGCGGCGGATCAACTGCGGCCAGCGGCGGCGACGCATTGGGCGGCGGCATACGCTTGGATTCGGGGGCACGTCCCGTCAGCATTTCCATCGACAACACGACGTTAAGCGGTAACCGCGCGATAAGCGGCAGGGGCGGCAGAGGGTTTGCGGTTGGTGGCAATGGCGGATTTGCCGGCGCAGGTGCTATCTCGCAAGAAGGTGGCAACGGCGGGGAAATCAGATTGTCGAGCGTGACTTTTGCGGATAATTACGCACAGGTCGGCGGCTCGGGTAGCTGCAGTGCGCCCGGTTGTGTGCCGGGTGCGAGTGGCAATGCAGAAAACCTCATCTACCGAATTGCGAGACGAGTCGTCATGAAAAATTCCCTGTTCATCACCAAGTTCGGTGGGAACTGCATCTCCTATCCTGGGATGGACGATCGCGGATTCAATCTTGAGTATGGAAGCGGCGGATGCACCGACCCAGCCGTCGCCAGTAATCTTTATACGAACCCCTCGGTGTTACCCCTCGCGGACAATGGCGGGGCGACTCCCACCATAGCACTCGCATCCGGCAGTCCCGCCATTAGCGCCGGCGCTATTGGCTGTCTGGATATCGCCAGCGCTCCCAACACCGTCGACCAACGCAGCCTGCCCCGCAAAACACCGCGCTGCGACATCGGCGCCTACGAAACACAGCCGCTGCCGTTGGCGGCACTCACTGGTGTGCTATCGCGCAAATTGCACGGCCCCGCTGGGCCGTTCGACCTCGCGATCGATCAAACCGTGCCAATCGGTGGCGCAATCACGGTGGAGCCGCGCACGATCGGCAGCGGGCACACCATCGTTTTCCAATTCGATGCGCCGATCATTTCGGTGGGTGCGGTAAGCGCTGTCGATGGTGCAGCTAACCCGGTTGGCGCGGCAACAGCAGCCATCGCTGGCAATGCCATGGAAGTCACGCTCACCGGTGTGCCGGATAATCAACGCGCGCTTGTCTCGATGAGCAACATCAACGGCATCGGCATCAATGTTTCTGCCGCGGTCGGCTTTCTGGCCGGTGACGTGAACAATACGCGCTCGGTAAATTCGAGCGATATCAGCGGCGTGAAAGCGCGATCTGGGCAGACGGTGACGGCGTCGAATTTCATGCTCGACATAGACACTTCCGGTGCGATCAACCTTTCCGACATCTCTGCCGTGAAGGTGCGATCAGGGTTGGTGTTGTCGCAGTAGCGAATGGATCGGCGCCAATAACCCCGTCATCGCAGCGAAGGCTGGAATGACGGGGTTCGTGGCGCTTGTGGGTGGTTCCCGAATTCACGCTCGCAACGCAAAGCCATGCGATTTCGCATTTCAACATGTGCCTTCTGCATTCCGTCGGTTGCCGGTAGCCCATGCGAGCGTCATTCGATAACGTTTCGGCATCCCGCACCTGCCATTGCAGGACGAGGACATTAGCAGGCATCTTTCAACCCAATTTGATGAGGTAAACATGAAAAACTTTATGTTGGTAGCGGCCGCGAGTGCTGCCTGCCTGTCGCTTTCCAATGCAAATGCCGCCATCGATCCCAACGCCGGCACGACCACCCTTTCCGTCCAGGAAGTTCTTGCCAAAAATCATCAACCCTATGAATTCTCGCGCACGGCGTACCGCCAATTTCGAGGCGAGTACCTGCTGGACAACGGCGCCAGCATGCGGCTATCCCAGCACGGCCGGCAATTCTTTGTGGATGTGGCCGGACAGCCAAGAATTGAAGTTCGCGCCACGGCATCTGATACGTTCGTCGCCCTTGCCGGTAATACGGAATTGGTGTTTGAGCAGCATGCTAACGGCGTAGTCTCGCGGGTATTGCTCAAGCAACCCGCCGGAGGTTGACCAACACTAGCGCGCGAGCTTAATCCGCATTGTATTTTCGACCAGCGCAATCGACTCCGCACTGGTCCAGTCGCGCGATCCGCGGATCTTGGCGAGTACGCGGCCGTTCGCGTCAATCAGCAAGGTCAGCGGTATGGTGTTGGCCCCCAACATGTTTTCCATCAGCAAATTGTAGTCGACGAAATTCTCGAACGTCAGTTTTGATTTGACGACGTATTCACTGGCGGCGATCGCATCGTCATCGGTGGAAATGCCAATCACGCGAAACTGTTTTTTTGCGTCGATCTGAGAGAGGCGTTGCAGTGAACTCATCTCCGCCCGGCAAGGGCCGCACCAGCTCGCCCACACGTTGATGATCAGCGGCTTTCCCCGAAACGTGGAAAGCATGCGCGGCGGACCGCTGACGGAAAACATCCGCGCTTCGCGCAGTTGCCCGCCGACAGGGACCTCGCCAGGCGTGCCGGCCCGCACGCCGGCAGCATACAAAACACCAATCAGAAAAATCAGGATCTCTCTCATTGCCGCAGTTTACCAATACTGGGACAACGGAACGCTACACGCGTTGTCCCGCCCTTGACGTGTATCAAAGGAGCCTCGCAGCTATGCGTTAGCATGCGTTTGGGAGTACTCGTTGGGACAGCCGCCGCTAGCGCGTCATCTCGACACACGTAACGTCCGGCCCGCTTTCAGGAGCACCACGGATGGCCGAAAACGATAGTGCTTTCGTTGCAATGAACACGGACACGCCGGCGCGCAAAGAGGTGGTATTTCGCCTGCGCGAGGTCAGCAAAACCTACCTGATGGGCGAGATCGAGGTGCGCGCGCTGCATGCCGTAAATCTCGATCTCTATCGCGGCGAATTCCTGGTGCTTCTGGGTGCATCGGGCAGCGGAAAATCGACATTGCTCAATATTCTCGGTGGCCTCGACACACCCACTACGGGCACGCTTACCTACCTTGACCATGATCTCACGGCGGCGGGCGACAATGAGCTGACCCGCTTTCGGCGTGAGCATGTGGGCTTTGTGTTCCAGTTCTACAATCTGGTCCCGAGCCTGACGGCGCTGGAGAATGTCCAGCTGGTGACGGATATTTCCGACGACCCGATGGATCCCGCCGAGGCGCTTGCAATGGTGGGGCTAGAGGATCGAATCGAACACTTTCCGTCGCAACTGTCGGGCGGCGAACAGCAGCGCGTGGCCATTGCGCGCGCGGTGGCCAAGCGCCCCGACGTGCTGCTTTGCGACGAACCCACCGGCGCGCTCGATTACCACACCGGCAAACTGGTGCTCGATGTGCTGGACCGCATCAACCGCGAACTGCATGCGACCGTCGCCATCATTACCCACAATGCCGCCATCGCCGGCATGGCGCATCGCGTCGCATACCTGTCAAGTGGCGAAATCACCCGCATCGTCAGCAATCCGACGCGCCTCAAGGCAGCGGAAATCACGTGGTAGCCATGCGCCCGATCAATCGCAAACTGGTGCGCGATCTGTGGCGCCTGCGCGGACAGGTAATCGCCGTGGCGTTGGTGGCGATGTGCGGAATTGCCACGCTGGTCACCATGCGTGGTGCGTATGAGGCGCTGGTACGCTCGCAGGCCGCCTACTATGAGGCCCATCGTTTTGCCGACGTGTTCGCGTCGGTGAAGCGGGCCCCGCTAACGCTGCTTTCCCGTGTGCGCGAAATTCCCGGCGTGGCCGATGCTGACGGCCGCGTGGTGTTTGACGCCATGGCCGATATACCTGGACTCGATGAGCCGGCAACGACGAGGCTGGTATCCGTTCCCGCCGTCTACCGTACCGGACTCAACCAGGTTCAGATCCGGCGCGGCCGCTATATCGACCCGGGAGCGCGCAATGAGGTGCTGGCCAGCGAGGCATTCGCCGTCGCCAACCAGCTCAATCCGGGGGACGCGTTTGACGCCGTCATCAATGGCCGCCGGGAGCACCTGCAAATTGTCGGTATCGCAATCTCCCCGGAGTACGTGAACGAGGCGCGCAGTGATATGTTTCCCGACAACCGCCGCTTCGGCATTGTCTGGATGGAGTACGCCGCGCTTGCTGGGGCATTGGACATGCGGGAATCGTTCAATGATGTAGCAGTCACGCTGGCACCGCATGCCATCGAGCCGGAGGTGATAAATGGCATGGACCGGCTGCTGGCGCCTTACGGCAGCCTTGGCGCCTATGGGCGCGAAAATCAATCCTCGCATCGGCTCCTGCAAGGCGAGATCGCCCAGGACCGGGTCACTGCCAACGTGATGCCGGCCATTTTCCTGGCTGTTGCGGCGTTCCTGATTCACAACGTACTGCTGCGCCTGACGGCATTGCAGCGCGGTCAGATCGCGTTGCTGAAAAGCTTTGGCTATGATCATTTCACCATCGGCATGTTTTATCTCAAGTTCGCGATTGCCGCGGTGGCCACAGGTGGCGTCGCCGGCATCGCGCTTGGTGCGTGGATGGGTGCGGGGCTGGCGCGCATGTACATCAACTTCTTCCGCCTGCCGGACCTGGAGTTTGTACTTGGCCCCAGGACCTCACTGATGGCGGTAAGTGTCGCCGTGGTTGCCGCCGCGTTCGGCTCGATACTGGCGATTCGCCGCGTGCTGCAGCTACCGCCGGCGGAAGGTATGCGCCCGGAGGCGCCCGCACAGTTTTCAGCCGGTTTGCTGAATCGCATTGGTCTGCAACGCTTCATGCCGGTGCCATTGCTCATGATTTTGCGCGACCTGACGCGTAACCCGGTCAAGACATTTCTGTCGGTGCTCGGCATCGCACTGTCACTTTCGTTACTCATGCTCGGTCGCTATTCCTTCGATGCGCTTGACGAAATCATACGCATCCAGTTTCGTACCGCGCAGCGCGATGACATCACGCTGGTTTTCAATGAACTCAAAGGGCTCGAGGTGGTACATGATCTCGCGGCCCTGCCGGGCGTGCTGCGCGTCGAGCCATTCCGCGCGGCACCGGTGAAGTTAAAGTTTCGCCATCGTGAAAAACGCACCGCGATCACCGGATTGTATCCACGGCGCGAGTTGCGGCAGATTCTCGATGAAGACGAGCGCCCGATCGAATTGCCCGTCCGAGGCCTCACACTCACGCGACACCTGGCGAAAGTACTCGGCGCCACCAATGGCGACCGGGTAATGGTCGAGTTTCTCGATGGCCGGCGTCGCATCGCCGATGTCGAGGTCACGCGCATCGTCGACGAAATGATCGGCACATCGGCATACATGGATGCGCGCGCCCTCGCCGCCGTGTTGCAGGACAGCGAAGCCGCCACCGGCGCTTATCTGGCCATCGACCCGCTGACCCGCACAGCCTTGTATCACCAGTTGAAATCGACGCCAGGCATTGCCAGCGTATTCCTGCGCGAAAACATGTTGCAGAGTTTCCTCAAGACGGTTGCCGAGAATCTCTATATCAGCACCGGCGTCATAATCCTGTTTGCCTGTGTCATTGCGGCGGGCATCATCTATAACTCCGCGCGAATCGCCCTCTCGGAACGCGCGGTCGAATTGGCGAGCCTGCGCATTCTGGGCTTCTCGCGCGGCGCGGTGGGCCGCCTGTTGCTGGGTCAGCAGGCCCTGATCACGCTGGTGGCGATACCACTCGGCTGCGGCATGGGCTATCTTTTCGCCGTTTGGCTAAGCTATCTGCTCTCGACGGACATGTTCCGCCTGCCGGTCGTGGTCAGTGGCAAAACGTTTCTCTTCTCGATTGTTGTGGTGCTGGTAGCCGCACTCGGATCGGCATTGCTGGTGTGGCGCAAGGTGCAGCGCCTCGATTTGATCGAAGTCCTCAAAACCCGCGAATAGGAAAGTCCATGACGCCGACCACTCCCCTCACCCTGCACCAGCGCATAGCCAAAAACGGAGGACGGTGGATCGTGTATGCAGCAATCGGCATTGTCGTTCTCATTGCCGTCTGGCTGATGCTGAAGCCGGAGGCGATCGTCACGGAAATCAGCCCGGTCGTCGTGGGACCAATGGAGGTAACGATCGACAACCAGGGACAACTGCGCGTCCATGACAAGTACGTCATCGCCGCGCCGGTGGCTGCCGAACTCGAGCGCATCGAACTGCACGACGGCGATGCCGTTCGCAAAGGGCAACGGGTTGCAGTTTTGCGTGTGTTGCCGCTGGACGCAAGGCAACGGGAGGAAGCAATCGCCCGGCTCGATGCCGCGCGTGCGCTGTCACGGGCCGCGACACTCTCCGTGCAAAAGGCCGCATCCGACCAGAAGCTGGCGGCCAGCGAACTGGCACGAATGGAAAAACTGGTGACGCAGGGTTTCATGTCGCCCCAGGCGGTTGAGCGCGCCCGCAATGCGGACGTCAACGGCCGGGCCGAGCTGCGAGCAGCGAAAGCCCGTGAGGAAGCTGCGCAGGCGGACGTCAAAACGGCGCAAGCCGCTCTACCACCGGCAGGTGCGGCCAATGACCGGCGCACGCTGGAATTGGTGGCCAATGTCGATGGTCAGATCCTGCGTATACACGAGAAAAGCGCGCGAACGGTTGCCGCCGGAACGCCATTGATCACCATCGGCGACCCCGCCCGCTTCGAGGTGATCGTTGACGTGCTCTCCGCCGACGCCGTGAAGATCCGTCCCGGTGCGGAGATGCGACTTGAACAATGGGGCGGCGGAAAGACCCTGCGGGCAAAGGTTCGCACCGTCGAGCCGGAAGCCTTCACCAAGGTGTCGGCGCTGGGCATCGAAGAACAGCGCGTCAACATCATCGGCGACCCAATCGACCCACTGGGCGAGCGGGGGACAATGGGAGACGGCTACCGGGCGGAGGTGCGTATCGTAGTGTGGTCATCGGCTGACGCAACCATCATCCCCGGTAGCAGCCTGTTCCGCGTCGGCGAGCAGTGGCGCGTGTTTACCGTGGAAGAGGGACAGGCCCGCGAACGGACGGTCGCGGTGGGTCAACGAAATGCCACGCACGTACAGGTGCTTGAAGGCGTCAAGGCAGGGGAACAGGTCATACGCTTTCCCGGAAATACATTGTCCGAAGGCGTTCGAGTGGAGCCGCGGGCCGGGAAGGAAAACTGACCGTCAATGTCTGCGTGATCCGCCGAAATGACCTCGGCGACTAATACGCACCCAATTCCGACAGTACCGAGTCTGTCAGGTACTGAAAAGCGACCCTGAAATTATTGTCAAGCACCTCGTCTGGCGCTTCGATCCATGCGCGCGAACTGAGAAACGAACCGACGTAACTGAACTGCCTGGTCAGCGTGATGTTCCCGCGCTGGCGATCCTCAGGCGTGACAACCCTGAGCTCAACAACTGCAGCCAATGCCCCGCGTTCGTCGCGCATTGTATGGATGGCAAGTTCGCGCAACTCAATCTCGACCGAGATTGACGAGGGGTTCGCGCTCACCTTCCAAATTGTCGCGACGCGATCCCGCAATGCCACTTGCCAAGCCTTCGCGGGATCGTGTGTCTGCTGAAAACGGGCAAGCCGCGCCTGTAATTGCTCGACGCGATCACTTGGCCAGCTCTCGATCGCGCCCACACCCCATCCCGCAACGCCGCCAACCAGCATGCCCGCCAGCCCGGTCACCGGCACACAAAACAAGGCGTAAGGCCCGCAACTCAATCCGACGGCCGCACCGGCAAGTCCGCCGCTCGTTGCGCCGACTTTTGCATCATGCCCGAGCGTCTTGTTGCTGATCTGAATTCGTTCGCCCACATCCGCGGACCAGGCGACGGAGAACTGAAGTTCCTGCCCACGCGGAATATCCAGCCGCGGTGTACTGCATGCGACGAGGAGGACGCAAAGTACCAGCGCGCCCACATTGCCCGGGCGCACGCACAAGCGCAGAAAAATGTAACCCGGCCCGGACGGAATTTCGTTCATCGGCGCCATCGCCACTCATGAGGTTGACTGAAAAGAGTCTACTCCGAATAGATCGGTCGAATGGCCATGGGAGCCGCACCTGTGCTGGAGTTCTTCTATCTACTGTAGCTTTTGCCCGGAACGCGCCTTCACGGCCGAAATATCGCCAGTCTCAATTGTCCCGGACAGGTTGACGTCAACTTTGAAATTGGCGCCGGACACGGTTTGATTGGCGCGTGCCTTTGCGCCGCTGATGTCGATCGCGTTGACTGCGCGCGTGCCGTTCAAGTCGCCGATGAGAAACCCAATGGAAGCGACGGCGTTGACGCCCGCGTTGTTGACATTGAGAAGCGCGACGGTGGCGCGCGCGTTATCCGCGATGCCGGTAAGTGTCACCATGACATCGTTGCCCGAAATCGCCGCGGTCGCGCTGCCCGCGCTGGACGATACGCTCCCGACAGATGAAATCGCCGTATCGAACTGGAACACGAGTGTGTGGCCCGAGCCAATGCTGCGAGGCTCCACGCTGACGGAACCGGAAATTGGCGGCAGCGTATCGATCGGGATATCGAACGGACCCGCCGCGCCGTGTACTTTTCTCGATTGCACCGTCACCAGCGAAAAAGGCCCGGGTGCGACAGCCGGATAACGATAATTGACGCCGTAGACCGACAAATTCTGGTAGAGCGTATCGGCGCTCGCGGCCCGCAGGTCGATGCGGTAGGACGATCCGAATGCAATCGCCGTCGGCGTCACCGTGACCGGCTGCGGTGTCTGCCAGTTGGCGGACGTAAAGGTCAGTACGCCCGGCGCAAAACTCGCGGCCGATGGCCCGTTCGCACTCAACGTCACGGTCACATCCGCGGTGGGTGCGCGCCGCAGCACCACGCGAAAAACTTTGCCGGGGCCACCGGGGCTCAACACCAGATTATCGGCCTCCAGCGTTTCCAGGCCTGCGGCCTGTACCTGCGTCACGTTCATGATCGTTATCGAAATGGTCGCCGACGATGCGAGGTCGATATTTTCGGGAATGAGTTGCAGGGCAAACTGTTTGTTCGCGCCGGTGGCCTGCGTGTTGATCGTCTGCACATCGACGAATTTTGGCGCGGTGTCCGCGGCGAGCCATTCCAGGATTCCCGCCGTCGCGGTGTAATCCGTGCCCGCGGTCGCGACACTGCCGACCGCGGCGGTGCGATCCTGCACCGCGCTATAACGCATTTGAACCAATCCGGGAATCGGTGGCCGTGTCACTTCAATATGCGCCATATCGCCTGCTCGAACAAAAAACCGCGGCCCGGCCGGCACGTTGATGCTGGATCCATCGCTCAGCCACACCGCCCCGCGCGTGCCGAACACGACGGCGCGCTGGTTGGCCCCCGCGATCAGGCCGCGCACTTTGGCAAAGCTGCTCGGGATTTCCTTTCGATACCAGGTATTGCCATCGTCATCGCTGATCAGCATCCAGTTGAATTTGTTATCGCGAACCGGCTCAAAACTCGCCATTTCCATCGGCATGATCCAGCGCCCGTTGAGGAAACACAGGTCATATATGCCGGCCCACCATTCGCCGGCGCGCAGCCCATTGGTGAAAAACGTCCCGAAACGATAAGTCCAGGTATTGCCGTTGTCGTCGCTGGTGAGGATCTCGCTGACGCCGCGCAGGATCAAACGGCCGCTGGGACTGCGCAGGATTTCCTTGGGAGCGAGCAGGCTGCCGCCGGAAACCGGCAAACCCGGCACCGATTGCAGTTGCGTGTCCATGCGCCACGTGTCGCCATTGTCGTCGCTCACCATCAACCGGGGCGAAAAGGGCGGATTGAATTGCGTCGATGCGATCACGCGGGACCCGCCGACCGCCGCGATGGTATTCACCAGTTCGCCGAAACCCACCGGCCAGCTGCGGCCGCTCCAGGTGTTGCCACCGTCGTCGCTGATGTAGGCGAAGGACGTGATCTTGCCGGTGGCGCCCAGGATCAGGCGCCCGGTGGCCGTCACTGTCAACGCGGTGGCGCCCGAGTCGGTGCCCGGTAACACGCGCAACGATTGCCATGTGAGTCCATTGTCGTCGCTATAGGTGACGCCGGCGGCAAAATTGGGAAACAACAGGCGATTGCCGCGCTTGACCAGCTTGCCGACGCAACCCGGCAGGTTTGCCTGCCGCAACGCCCAGGTTTCCCCGTTGTCCGTGCTTGCGTACAAGGCATTGATCGAGCTGTTGGGTGCGGCGCAGGCATAGATCGTGTTGCCGTCCGAGCCCAGGCCATAAATCAAATCCACAAATGTCGGGCGGTCGTAAATCTTCGTCCATGTACTGAGGTTGGAACTGCTCCACACCGCGTCGCCATTGTTGCTCGTGCTGCTGAAACCAATGCCGAAATAAGTCCCGCCGGCTGACCTGGCAATTGCGTTGTTCACCACCACCGGATTGCTGGTGGCCTGCGCCCAGCTTGCGCCATTGTTACTACTAGTGAAAACGCCCTGCGGCCCCACGCGCGCCAGCGTGGCGCCGTCCGAAACAAGTTTGCCGTAACGCGCCGTGAGTTCGGTTCCTGTCCAGGCACGGGCGCCGCCAAACGGGCTTGCGCTCGACAGATTGAACAACTGATCGGTGATGCCGGTGCTGATGGTACCGGCCGGGTCGTAGGGCACATAGGTTGCCGCTTCCGCGACGTAGGTACTGCCGTGAATCACGATGTCCTCCAGCGACAGCCGGCGCTTGGTGACGGTGGACATCGCGCCGCTAGGAAGCGTGATGTTGGCGTCGCGCATCAAATATCCATTCCAGCCCGCGCCATCGGCACTGTCGATCACCGTGCCAAAGCCGGCGGCCACCATGCGGCCCACCGAAGTCGAATACGCCAGCTGTTCAAGGGGGCCGAGTTCGAACGTGCTGCGGGTCCAGCTCACGCCATCATTGCTGCGATAGACCAATCCGCCGATCGACCAGGTGATAAAGATATTCGAGACCATCGTCGTCCCATAGGCCAGCAGGCGTCCGTCGCTGGTGACGAACAAACGATTCAGCATGACCCCATCAAAGCTGCCGAACGGCGTGCCGGTGACGGTTGTTTCGGGAAACGGCTGCCGGCTCCAGGTGTTGCCATTGTCATCGCTCAGGAATACGTAGGTGCGCCCGACAAACGGAAGGTCGCCGCTGGCCGTATCTTCAAGCCACGCGCCGATGGCCGCAAGCCGGCGTTGGGCAAATCCGGAATTTGGGCCGAATTCGACGACATCGGTAAAACTGATTCTTTCCGGCGAGCCGTTAATGGTGACATTCTTGTAAGTCCAGTTGACGCCGGCATCATCGCTATAGAGCATCTGGCCGCTGTTGCCCACCCCAATCAGGCGCCCGCTTACTGTCGATGTCATCGAACGCCAAACGCCAGCGGGACTGGCATCGCCGCGCACGTTTCGAAACATATCTCCGGTTCGGGCGCACAGATTGCTGCTGAGGCCGCAGCCGATCAAGCCACACAACAACAAAGTCCAGTAACGCATTTCGCTCCCTTTTAAACAAATCCGTCATGCCCCCAACGATTCTGTTGAGTGCGCATTACCGGATCGCGATACGCGCCGTGCCAGCGCCTTACATGAAATTCGACTCGCAGATGCGCAAAGGCACTGCAAATCTCCAACAAGAGCTTACCGGAATTCCCGTCGGCACATAGGCTATGCAACGCGTGGCAAACCCTAGCACTGGTGGGCCTTTCCTGCAGAAACGCCGTGGAAAGGCGCACCAGTGCTGGGGTTTGATCGCGGATTCGAATCTTGCACGCCGATGGTCATTTCGTCTGGCGGCATTCAACACCCGTCGTATTCAGGGGATTGACCTCCGCCAAACATCATGCGGTAATAGCGGCTCGGTCGCTTCCATGCGGCCAGCCTTCACCAGGGAGAGCACCATGAAAAACCGATTCGGCGCGCGCCGTCTTGCATTCGTGTTGGCCTTTTTTGCATCCGTTGCCTTCTCCCCCGCCGCAACTGCGGCGCCTCCGCAGAGGATCAGCTACCAGGGTTCACTTTCCTCGGCGGGCAATCCCGTCAATGGCGCGACGAGCGTGACGTTTCGCTTGTACAACGTGCCGACCGGTGGCGCTGCGCTCTGGACGGAAGCGCAAAGCGTCAATGTCGTCAACGGCCTCTTCAGCGTGGCACTTGGCGGCACCACGACCTTCGCCAGCGCGAACCTCGCTTTTGATGTGCCCTACTTCCTCGGCATCACGGTCGGCGTCGATGCCGAAATGACACCCCGGCCGCCGCTGACAAGCGCGCCCTATGCGTTGCGCGCACAGACGGCGGAAGGGCTCACGGCAGTGCGCATCGTGCCGAATGCGGGTAATCCTTCGCTGATTGGCGGGGCTTCCATCAATGCCATATCGACTGCCGTCGCGGCCACCATCAGCGGCGGCGGTGGCAGCGGACTTGCAGGAGCGCCACCCAATGATACCGGTCTCAATTTGTCAGCGAACCAAATCAACGGCGCAGCCAGTGCCGCGGTGATTGCCGGCGGCTCAGGCAACCAAATTACCCACAACGGCACGGCCCAACCGGTGTTCGGTACCATCAGCGGCGGGCAGGGGCAATTCAAACTTTGCCTACTTCGGCACAATCGCAGGTGGACGAGCGAATGTTGTCGGACAATCAGGCTTCAATACTTTTGGCGGCACGGTGGGTGGCGGATTTGGTAACAACGTATTTGACGGCTATGGCACGATCGGCGGAGGATCAGGCAATCAAGCGGGGTTTCTTGCTACCGCACCGGGTGGGGTAAACAACATTGCGACTGGTGCATACAGTTTCGCGGCAGGGCGCGGCGCCTTTACGGCACTGAGCGCAACCGTCGGCGCTGCTCGCCACGCCGGAACATTTTTGTGGGCGGATAGCAACGCCAATGGCACCACATTGCAGCAGTTTTTTTCCACGGCGGAAGATCAGTTTGCCGTACGAGCGCGTGGCGGTGTGGCGTTTCGTGTCGCGAGTACCACAGACGCGAATACCGGTGCGGGGTGTTCGAGTTGCCCGCCGGTGGCGCGGCATCGTGGAGTTGCTCATCCGATCGCAATCTCAAAGGAAGCCATTAGTGACATTTCGCCTATGGAGTTCCTGGGCAAGGTTGCCGCCCTTCCACTTTCCACATGGAGCTTCAAAGGAACCGATCGCCGTCACATGGGCCCGATGGCGCAGGATTTTCGCGCCGCCTTCGGTCTTGGCGTTGACGACAAAAACATCACCACATCCGACGTCGGCGGCGTCGCCCTGGCAGCCATCCAGGGCCTATATCAACTCCTGCATGAACGCGACGGCGAAATTGCGCGGCTGAAATCAAACGAACAGGAACTCGCGAAACTCAGGCGCGAACTCACCGAGATCAAATCCGCCCTCGGCCTCAAATAACGAATCCGCGCGTAAGGCCCTCCGGTCATGAACGCCCGATATTTCCTCGCCGCGACCCTAATAGCGATGGCTGCCCTCGCTGCGCCATTTGTCCATGCTGCCGGACAATCGAGCACCAATTACTTGATCGCCAAAGACAGCGTCAATTCCGGCATCGCCAACACCAGTTCGGCGAACTACACCTTGAACTCGACGGTCGGCGAAGCGGTGTCCTCGACGCAAACCAATAGCGCGAATTACCGTATCGATGCCGGATTCCGCGCGCAGGCAGTGGTGAACGGGCCGGTGATGACTTTGTCGCCGCCAACGCTGAACCTGGGCAGCAATCCGGTTGGCGTGGCGACCGCTTCAATGAACTTGACGGTCGGCAATCAGGGAACGTCGACACTCACGCTTTCCGCACTCTCCCTCACAGGAACGAATCCTGCCGATTTCGCGCGAACAGGCTCCTGCACGCCCACGAGCACCCTGCTGCCGGCCGCGACATGCACGATTACGATCACATTTACGCCGGGCGGCGTCGGCGCGCGTAGCGCCACCTCACCGTCACCGGCAATGACACCATCAATCCGACACGTAGTTCGAGCCTCATCGGGACCGGGCTTTCCAGTAATCCATCAATCAATCTCACCGTGAGCGGCGCGGGCACGGTCGCGTCCGCTCCGGCCGGCATTGCCTGTCCCGGCACATGCAGCGCGAGTTTCACGCCGGGCAGCGCGGTCGTGCTGACGGCAAGCCCTGCCGTGGGTTCGATATTGCAATCCTTCACCGGTTGCGATGCAACCACCGGACTCAGCTGTACCCTCTCGCCACTCAATGCCTCGCGCAATGTGACCGCCATTTTTGTCACAAGCGCGGCAACAGTGCCTGGCGCGCCAATCATTGACACCGCGATTCCCGGCAATGCCCAGGCGACCATTAATTTCACGCCGCCCGCATCGAATGGCGGCAGTCCCATCCTCGGCTACACCGCCAACTGCGCTGTCGGCCCATTCAGCGCGAATGGCAATGCATCGCCGATCACCGTGACCGGGCTCACGAATAACACAAGCTACAGCTGCAGCGTGATTGCCATCAACGGTGCCGGTGCCGGACCGCCATCGGCGAATGTGAGCGTGACACCGGTTGTTTCGGCGCTGACATTGCAGCAGGTTTTTCGCGCAAGACACACGGCAGTCCGACGCCCTACGACATCGTCATCGACCCGATGGGCGGCATGACGGGCTTCGTTACCGTGGAGCCGCGCGCCATCGGCGCCGGTCACATTATTGTCTTCGAGTTCAACGCAACAATCACCAATCCGGGTGGCGTCAGTGTGGTCGATGCCAATGCCAACGACATTGGTTTGGCCAGCTCAACGGCTTCGGGCACAAGTGTTGTTGTCACGTTGACCGGCGTGCCGGACAACAAGCGGGTCATGGTCAGCCTGTTCGGCGTCAACGGCAATGCCAGCGCCAGTCGCGCGATTGGCTTCCTGGTCGGCGATGTGTCCGGCTCACGCACGGTCAACGCCGTGGACATCAGCGCGGTAAAAGCGCGCGCCAATCCGGTGGTCGGCGCGGGCAACTTCCAGCATGACATCAATGCAAACGGCGCGATCAATCAAGTTGACGTTTCCACCGTCAAGGCCAGATCGGGGCTGGTGCTTCCCTAGCAGGAGTGGCTAAATTGGTTTTTGTTCGCATTGCAATGGCAACAGCACCATCAAATTAAAAGGGCACCTTCACGCAGTGTGAGATCGGATCAACCGATTTGCACAGGACACGAAAAGAGACAAGGAAGTGCGATTTCGCCCGTGGCGCCTGGCTGTCCAGCTTTTCGACTTTGTAAAACATTGACAGTATCGTTACTGCCCCACCGAGGCCAAAACCCTGGGCCGCCCTAACCTTCCTTCTGGCCTTTAGCCAAGCCAGGACGTGCAATCCACAATTGCACCAGTGTCAGACCGACTGCCAGCACCGGTGGCCCGATGAACACGCCGATGAAACCGAAGGCGATCACACCGCCGAATACACCGAGCACGATCAGCAGGAGCGGCAGATTGCTGGAGCGGCTGATGAGATAGGGCTTCACGACATTGTCGATGGTACTGATGAACAGTAGCCCCCAGAGAAACATGAAAATTGCCCAGCCGGTCTCGCCGTGGAATACCAGCCAAATTGTCGCGCCACCCCATATCAACGGCGGGCCAACCGGCACCAGTGAAAGGAAGAACGTGCCCACGCCCAACAGCAGCGCAGCCGGCACGCCGGCTATCATGAAACCGGCCACGGCCACCAGCGCCTGCGCGAGCGCGGTGCCAAAAACGCCGTGCACGACGCCGGTGACGGTATGCTGGATGGTAAACAGCAGGTTGGTCGCGAGTTCACCCGCGAGCCGATCGAGCGCTTTCCGGATCGATGCCATCAGCAAATCACCATCGCGATAGAAGAAGAACCCGATGAAGGTCGCCACCACCATCTGCAACAATCCCTGACCCACGGCTTTGCTGGTGGCGATGAGGAAATTGCGCGCCGGCTCGATCAAGCCCTTGGACTGCGCGGCCAGGCTGTCGCCGGACGACGCGAGGTCCCGCCAATACTGCGCCGTGAATTCACCGACCAGCGGAATCCGCGCCAACCAGTCCGGCGGCGCCACCGGTCCGCCTTCGAGTGTGGACTTGATGGTATCCGCCAGCGCGGTGATGTTGTCGGAAAGACTCATCGCCAGCAGCAGCGAAGGGCCGATCACCAGCACCACCAGAATCAGGCTCATCACCAGTGCGGCCAGTGTCGAATTCCCCCACAGCAATTTGCGCAGCCTGGCATACAACGGCCAGCTTGCCGAACACACCACCGCCGCGAAAAGGATGGCCGGTATGAACGGATTGAGAACCAGGTAACAGCCGACGATGACGATGACGACCGCGGCGAGCTGGGCATATTGGTGCATCCGCTGCACCATCGTCTTTTGCGTGCGGGGCGTCGATTCGCTCATGATGGAAAAGATAGCGGCATCAGGCGCGACAGGCTTGTGGGTTTCCTCAAATTCATTTTGACCATGGCTCTCAATCGATCAGTAACTGTTGGCACGGATGTCGTTCCTTGCTCATTGCATCTTACGGCGACTGCTTGCGAAATTCAGGTTTGCTCGTCCATTTTCCTGCGCACATTAAACTCAAGCACTGGCGCGGCACTTCAAGCTTTTTCGACCTGTGTGCCGCGTGGATGCTAGGGTTTGGCAAACTGGCGAACATTATCATCCGCGCTTCCGGTTGCTCCACGCCTTCTCAATCTCCGCCACTGCAAACGCCATCCCCGCCGCGCCCAGACACACCATCAACTCGATGGCGCTCAATGGCTGCGTCTTGAAAACCGGATTGAGCCACGGCACGTAGATGATCAGCAGTTGCAAAATAAAGGTGAGCACGACCGCGCCCAGCAGCGGCAGGTTCGACAGCAGGCCAATGCGAAACAGCGATTCACTTTCCGAGCGAATCGCCATCACGTAGGCCACCTGCGATAACGTCAGCGTGGTGAATACCATGGTCTGCCAATGGGTGTCGCCGATGTAAATGGACCCGGCCTGCAACAACAGGCATAGGCCGGCAATCAGCAGACCCATGCCAAAGATGTGCGGCAACATGCCGGCAAACAGGCTTTCCTGTGGCGGCCGCGGTGGCCGCTGCATGATGCCGCGCTCGGCCGGCTCCGCCGCCAGCGCCAGACCCGGAAGGCCATCAGTCACCAGGTTCACCCAGAGGATATGTATCGGCAAAAGTGGAATCGGCAAGCCCAGGAACGGCGCCAGGAAAATGATCCAGATTTCGCTTGAATTGCCGGTCAAGGCATAGCGAACGAACTTGCGGATATTGTCGTAGATGCGGCGGCCTTCGCGCACCGCAACAACGATGGTGGCGAAGTTGTCGTCCAGCAGCACCAGGCTCGATGCCTCGCGCGCGACGTCGGTGCCGCTACGCCCCATCGCCACGCCAATGTCGGCGTGCTTCAGCGCGGGTGCGTCATTGACGCCATCGCCGGTCATGGCGACAAATTCTCCCTGTGCCTGCAGGGCCGCGACGATGCGAATTTTCTGCGCCGGATCGACGCGCGCATAAACGCGTATTTCATCGACGCGCTGGCGGAACGCATCATCATCCATGGCCGCGAGTTCAGCGCCAGTGACAACGCCGCTGTGATGCGCATCGACAATTCCCAGGCGCTTCGCAATCGCGAGCGCGGTAGCCGGATGATCGCCGGTAATCATCACCGGCGTGATGCCGGCCGACAGGCAATCTCGCACGGCAGCCATGGCCTCATCGCGCGGTGGGTCGATCAAACCAATCAGGCCCAGGAAGCTCATTTCGGTCGAGAGTACCTGCTGCTCATCGGCGCCGGGCAAACTTTCCAGGCTGCCCCGCGCGAACGCCAACACCCGCAGACCCTGTGCGGCCATCGCACCCGCCGCATCAAGAATGGCGGCGTGCTGCAACGGTCCCTCCCCGCCTTCAACGTCAGCATGCCATTGGGACTTGCAGTGCGGGATCACCGATTCCGGCGCGCCCTTGGTGTACGCAACATAACCATGATCGATCTGGTTAACGGTGGTCATGCGCTTGCTCTCGGCATCGAAGGATATTTCCTCAACCCGCCGATAGATCAATTCAAGCGCCGCCTTGTCGAGGCCCGATTCCAGCGCCGCCTGCGCCAGCGCCGTTTCCGTCGGGTCGCCGTGCCAATTCGTTTCGCCGCCGTCCGCGGACGCCCCCGTGTTGCGCCGGGCATCGTTGCAAAGGGCCGCTGCGCGCAGGGTTTCAATGAATAGCGTACTTCGGGATTCGGGCTCCGCATTGCTGACCTTCGACTTCGTGCCACTCAGGGCAATGGTCATTCCATCGACCTGCATCTGTTCCGCGCGCATCCGGTTCTGCGTCAACGTGCCGGTCTTGTCGGAACAGATGAACGTGACCGACCCGAGCGTTTCAACGGAAGGCAGACGGCGGATCAGCACATTCTGCGAGACCATTCGCCGCGCGCTAAGCGCGAGCAGCACCGTGACCACCGCCGGCAATGCCTCGGGTATCGCTGCCACCGCGAGACTAAGTGCCGTCAAAATCATCAGCACCGGCGGCTCGCCACGCAGCACGCCCACCAGGAACACCACGATACAAATGGCGATAACGGCCAGGGCAAGGCGCTTGCCCAGAATGGCGAGGCGCAATTGCAGCGGCGTGCTGCGATCGGAGTCCTGATCGAGAAAGCCCGCGACTTTCCCCAGCTCGGTGACCATGCCAGTGGCGACCACCAGTCCCGCGCCGCGCCCATGGGTCGCCGTTGTCCCCTTGAAGGCCATGTTGAGCCGATCACCCAGCGAGCTGGCTGCCGCCGTAAGTGGCAACGTGTGTTTTTCGACCGTGACCGATTCGCCAGTCAGCGCCGATTCATCGATCTTCAGTTTGGCGATATGGATAAGGCGCAAGTCGGCGGGAATCTGGTTGCCGGATTCCAGCAATACAATATCGCCTGGCACGAGTTCCGAGGCGGGTATGGATTTCGTTTGCCCGCCGCGCAGTACCGTGGCATGCGCCGTCGCGAGTTTCTTCAGCGCCGCCATCGCGCGATCCGCCTGCCAGCTTTGCGCAAAACCGATGGCCGTATTCAGCAGCACGATTGCCAGGATCACGAGCGTGTCGACGATATCGCCGATGAACCCCGAGATCACCGCCGCCGCGATCAACACCAGTACCATGAAGTCCTTGAGCTGCTCGACGAGCAGTTCGATCAGGCCGCGGCTCGCCTTGCTTTCGATGACGTTAGGCCCGTGCTGCAAGGCGCGCCGGCTGACTTCGTCTTCGTGCAAGCCGTGTTCGGGGTTGACATCGTGGTGACGCACCACGGTTTCAACATCATGCAGATGCCAGTCGTTCATGATTTCAATTGATATGGTCGTTGACGATGGCTGGGGGTACGTGATGTGTGATCTGTCCGTCAAATGTCAGGCGGCAAGCACACGGCGCGCGGCAAAACGGCTTGCGGGCCTGCGCGCGACTATGGATCGATTTTCGCGCCGCGCGGTCAACACGCCCTGCGCGCCGGGACGTTTTGTCGCAAATGATCGATCAATGGTACCCCGGAGCGAGCAATGTCTCTTTGCTTTGGCGCAAACGTCCAAACGTTACACCCCCCCTGCTTGGCGGGATTCTGGCGCGCGTAACCACTCAAGCGCCGGCCATGAAGCCATTGACGATGACGAACTCCCCTGCAATTGACTCAGCTACATCGACAATCAGCCGTGCGCGGATCGCGGCAGCAGGCAGAAATCAGAAGTAAACCGGGCTAACCTGGCTGAACCTTCTCGCCTATTTTCCCGGCTTCACAAACCGCAGCGTCATCCGATCTGATTCGCCTATACCAAGATACTTCGCGCGATCCACTTCACCTTCGGTCAGTACCGGCGGCAAGGTCCAGACACCTTTCTTGTAGTCCTTGGTGTCCTTGGGGTTCGCGTTGACTTCGCTTTTGGCATCGAGCTTGAATCCCGCCATCAGCGCATGTTTGATCACGAAATCCTCGGTCATGTAGCCGGTCTCGATAGCCTGTTTCAACTTTGAGCCGGGTTTGGCGCGATGCTCAACCACACCCAGCACGCCGCCTGGCTTCAGCGCATCGTAGAAACTCTTCATGAAGGCATCCACGTTGTCGTCGTCCACCCAGTTGTGCACATTGCGAAATGTCAGCACGAAATCCGCGCCGCCCTCGGGACGAATATCCAGCGCCGCCGGCACACCCAACGGCACGATTTTCACCTTGTCGTAGATCGTGGGTTTGGTCGCGAGCTTGTCCTGAAAGTTCTTGAGGCCGCGAGTCGCTTGCGCCCCGATTACCGCCACATAGCGGCCATTGTCACGCAGGTAAGGCGCCAGCAGCTCCGTATACCAACCGCCGCCTGGAAAAATTTCCACGACGGTCGATTCCGGCTTCACGCCAAAGAAGGCCAGCGTTTCCACCGGATGTCGGTAGACATCGCGCGCGCGATTGACGTCGCTGCGGTGATCGCCCGCCATGATCTTGTCGAGCGAAGCGGATTCGGCGGCGATCGAGTCGAATGCATTGAACACAACCGCCAGCGTGCAGAGCATGATCGGCAGAGCATTTTTCAATGATGGTGTGCGAAGTGACATGTCATACCTCGGTTGGAATGGTGATGGGTCGCCTGTGGTGGCGAAAACGCTAGTTTAATCGGGCCGACAAAAAAAGGAGGCCGATTTGGCGCACACGACGTGTACTGTTGCTTGGTGTTGCTCAAAATACCAAAGTCCAGCATTGGCGCGGTGTCTGGCGCCTTTATGGCCCGAACGGCGCGTGGATACTGGGGTTCGCCGGGGTTTTCGGCGGGCTCCGTTGAGTCACATGCATCACGCCGACGGCTCGTCCATCGGGAAATCGTAACGGATGAAGCCGCGGTGCTCGGCCATCGTGTCGTACAGCTTGCGCGCGGTGGCGTTGTGCGCCTGGGTAAGCCAGTACATGCGCGTGGCGCGCCGCGTGCGCGCGCTGGCGGCGACGGCTTCGATCAGCGCCCGCGCGACGCCTTTCCCGCGCGAAGCGGGATTCACGTACAAGTCCTGCAGATAGCAGACGGTTTGCGTCCAGGTGCCGGTATGAAACAGATAGTGCGTGATGCCGACGAGGCGGCCATCCACCCATGCCCCAAACGCATGAATGCCATCATCGGCCAGTAGCCGGCGCCATGCGATCGCATATTCGGCATCGGAGGTTTCGGTCTGATAAAAAGCCTTGTAGCCGCGCGCCAGTATTAGCCACGCGCCGTGATCGGCTTCATCAAGATGGGCAATGCGGATTGTCATATGTTCGGGCGGCGGGATATTCCTGGGCCGGTTGCAAAGCCTTGGTCACATTCCTTGTTTTCGACCGCGCATGAATCGCATAAATCCTTCACTCGGCCTTTCCCTCAGCCCTTCACCAGCGCCGCATTGATTTCCGCCAACAGGCCATCCAGCGCGTCTTCGCTGTAGCCTCGATGCACGCTGACCACCTTGCCATCCTTGCCGATGATCACCATGTGCGGAATACCATTTACCCCATAGGCGCCAGCATGGACTTTTCGCGGATCGTTGGTGAGCGTGATGCTGAATGAACTCAATGCGCGCGCAACACGACGAAATGTGTCGCGCTCCTCGATATTGACGGCAACCACCTTCACACGTTCCTTGGCGCCTTGCTGAAGGCCCTCCAGCATGGCGAGTTCGGATCGGCACGGGCCGCACCAGGACGCCCAGAATGTCACCACCATCACGCGCCCCGCGAACTGTGTGGTTTCAACCTCGTCTCCCGCACGGGTAATGCCGAGTGCTGCAGGTGGTGCGTCGCCAGGCAAGAGCTTTTTCTCATTGGCTTTGTCTGCCGCGGTCACGATCCCGGCGGCCAGAATCAAACATGCGAGTGCGATGGAAGCAATGGACACAACGATTTTGCGCATTCAGGTCACTCCTCAATGACTTCAGTTGCCATACACGTGCTAGCCCGGCTCGCGCGGGAGTCAACAACGACAGCATTTCCTTCTTCCGTCATTGCTTCAAGCAAGCCTCAGGCTTGGTTCGCTCAATCAAGGTATATCGGGTGGTGGCGCGGTTTACTTCTGTCAACGTAAAGGCGTCTTCAGTCTGCGCGGATATCGGATTGATATCCGGCGGCCATGCGGCGCCGCTGTCATAGGCCCACACCATCGAATTACCGGCCACGGTCCATGCGCCGGTGACAGCCTGCTCATGCGCCGGAACATTCTCTCCCGGTTCGGCGAGAAACTTCCCATCCACCTCGAGCGTGACCTGATAGACCATGTTTCCGCGCGTGGCCGCCCAGACACCCGCATATCGGCAACGAGCGCGCAGCGGTGTTGCGGATGCCGCTGCTGTGCGATCCGCCGTCCAGGCGATACAGGCCGCATATTTCTCCACCACGGCCAATGGCGATGTTGTCGCCTGCGTTGACGAAGCCTGATCGAGGCACGACCCGGTACGTTCGACCTGCTTCTGGAACAACAACTTGTACGCCAGCGTGAGCAGGATCAGCAGCGCGACAATCCAGGTGATGACAAGCAAGCCCCAGTTTGCCCGGGCCGTTGTGGAATTTTTTGCGGACATGCAATCGTTTTCCGAGTGAATTTTCGATTTAGCTGGTATTGGTGGGGCTTGGCGCGTACTGGCGTGCCTTGGCGAGTATTGACTTGCCTGTGTGAGTGTACCGGATAACGCCTGTTTTTAGACCTCAATCTCCAGCACTGGAG
Organism: Betaproteobacteria bacterium; assembly: GCA_016720925.1. Lineage (NCBI taxonomy): Bacteria > Pseudomonadati > Pseudomonadota > Betaproteobacteria > Betaproteobacteria bacterium. The sequence continues at coordinate 100,088 of JADKJR010000019.1, forward strand.
CGGCCTCCAAGGGTTTTTTCGCCTGTAAGCATTGCCGGTGCTGGTGTTTTTGATTAACTTTGGCGCGGCAAACTGCTTCGGCCAACAAAATTCACGGTTTGTATGATTTGAATCAAATTTGTGCCGTGCTATATCTTTACACATTATATAAACCGTGAAACCATTTGCTCGACGATGTAGCCAAACGATCCAAACAGATCAAACAACCGCGGGCTCAGGACACCCGCATCCGCGTGACAAATAGCTGAACGCCCCCTGCAAATCAGCAAAGACAAGACATGTTCCACAGGCGCACAACTTACCAATTGCATTTATCAAGGAGTTTGTGCCATGCATGTCCATCACGTCACCTTTCGAATCCTGTTGTTTTTTACCAGCCTGATCGCGCTAACCGGCGCGTTTACCGGCGCACTCGCCGATAGCGGGAACTCATCCCTGCAGGTCAAACCGACTTCCGTTTCAATGCGCGTCGGCGAAACGGCCACGATTGCGGTCACAAGCTCCTCTGGCTCCATTTCGGCAACTTCCGGCGACAGTTCACTGTTGACCGTTTCCTATTCCCGCAATGTCGTCACCCTCAAGGCGTTGAAGGCCGGGTCGACCAGCGTCAAGATACGGCTGCGGTCAGATGGTCATACCACGAGCCGGAGCGTGCCGGTCACGATCAGCTCTGCCAACACGGCAAGCCTGACGGTTTCTCCGACATCGCTCAGTTTGACGGCCGGCAACACCGCAAGCATCGCGGTATCCAATGCCTCCGGAACGGTAACCGCCATGTCCTCCGCGCCCTCCATCGCAACCGTCACCTATGCAAATGGCGTGGCCAGTGTCGCGGGATTGAAGGCCGGTTCCGCCACCATAACCGTCACGGATAGCAGGACCAGCAAGACCGTCGCGGTAACCGTGGCAGCGGCATCAGTCTCGTTGTCCGTATCGCCTTCATTTGTTGCGGTCAGTGTCGGCAACACCGGCACCGCGACCGTCTCCAATGCCTCAGGTACGGTCACCGCGACGTCATCGGATCTTTCGGTCGCAACCGTGAGCATTTCCGGTAACACCGTCTCCATCAAGGGCATCAAGGTCGGCACTGCCGCGATCACGGTCAAGGACAGCAAGACCTCCGCCTTGGTGCAGGTTTCCGTCGCAAGCGGACCGGTCCCGACGCTGGGTGGTTATGCGCTGCTGGCCTGGAACGATCTGGGCATGCACTGCGTGGATGGCAAGGATTACTCGGTGTTCTCGATCCTGCCACCGTACAACAACCTGCACGCACAACTGGTAAACAAGGTCACCGGCAAACAGGTGACCAGCGGAGTCACGTTGACATATGAAGCCATGGCGGATGACACGGTACCCAGTACCGATCCGCTGTTTGGTTCGATCAACACGACGAGCGTTACCAAGACCAATTTCTGGGGCTACGTGAAGGCGTTGTTCGGCGCCAGTCCAGCGCCCGATGTCGGACTGAACCTGAGCAAAGACCCGGGCAACCGTACGCCATCGCTGGCGCCCCAGCCAATGTCGTTCGCGTCAGCCACCGGCTGGTATCAGGCTGAAGGCATTCCCATTGTGCCGACGGATGACCAGGGCAAGAAAAATTTCTACCCCATGGTGAAGGTGGTGGCCAAGGATGCTTCGGGCAACGTGCTGGCAACGGCGAAAACCGTGCTGCCGGTCAGCGACGAAATGACCTGCAAGGCTTGTCATGCGTCGAATACGTCAGCCGATGCGCGGCCAACCAATGGCTGGTTGAACGACATCGACCCGGAAAAGGACTGGAAGAAAAACATCCTGCGGTTGCATGACGACCAAAAACTGGGCACGCCCGCCTACAAACTTGCGTTGGCGGCAGTCGGCTACAGCAGCACGGGACTTCACGCGACCGTGCAGGCAGGCCAGCCGGTATTGTGCGCGGCATGTCACTCGTCAAATGCGCTGTTGACGACCGGCCAGCCAAACGTTCGCGCGCTCACGCATGCCTTGCACACCAAACATGCCACGGTGAAAGATCCGTCCGGAAATATCCTGGGCGCGGTGACCAACCGCACATCCTGCTACATGTGTCACCCTGGTTCCGAAACCCAATGCCTGCGCGGCGCAATGAGCAGTCAGAGCCAGAGCTGCCAGAACTGTCACGGCAATATGGCGGACGTCGGCAACACCGCGCGTACCGGCTGGCTGGAGCAGCCAAATTGCCAGGCCTGCCACCACGATGGTCAACGCGAAATCGTCGGTGTCACCGCCAATGGCAAACCCAAAGTCTGGGCCGACACACGGTTCGCAACCAATCCCAATACGCCGGCGACTGGCTTCAGCCTGTATCGATTCAGCAAGGGGCATCGCGGCTTGCAATGCGAAGCCTGTCACGGGGCAACCCACGCTGAATACCCGAGCACGCATGCGCAGGACAACGCACTCAGCATCGGCTTGCAGGGCCACGCCGGAACCGTCGCTGAATGCACCGCCTGCCATCAGACAATGCCGACGACGGTCAGCGGCGGCCCGCATGGCATGCACACGACGGGCGATGCCTGGGTGAAATCCCATGAAAACGCCAGCAAGACCGGTTGCACGGCCTGTCACGGCGCGGACTATCGTGGCTCGCCGTTAAGTGAAATCAAGGTGGCGAAGACGATCAACAAAAAGAACTTCGCGGCCGGGCATCAAATGAGTTGCTACGACTGCCATAACGGACCAAATCCGTAGTAAGAGATCCCCAGCTCGTGGCACGCATCCCGCCGACTTCGGTCGGCGGGATTTTTTTTGTCTTGGTTTTGCGTGATAAATCTATGGCGAAATGAACGTCGCGCGCCAGTGAAACGGTGTTGAGCCAGGCGTCGCATGAGGCGTAATCTCAACTGAAATAGTGTCTCCCGCGACGACCGTCACATTGTGTGTCTGGTTGAAATCAGAACATCGGCCCGCGACGTTGCCGCCGCCTGAGCCGATGACGGTACAGATCATCAATGTCTGCAGACCGTTTTTCAAAAGTCTCAAATCGTAACTCTGGCCAATACCTGGATTCCGGTCCGCAAACGCGTGAAAGTTCTTGATCGTTCCGCCGATTGGCAGCACGTAACTCGCGTCAGTCTCCACAATGCTGGATTCAGTAAAAAGCCCCATGTACGATACGCTTGCATTAGACGGTGTAACAGTCCCCGTGCCCCCACCGATGACCTGACCTTGTGGCCCAAACCGCGCACCGGTCGCACCGGTGGCGCCTGTTGGTCCGGCGGGCCCAGTCAATCCAATTGGGCCGTTTGGGCCGGGGACGGTGGACGCAGCGCCCGTCGCGCCGGTTGCACCCGTCAGGCCAGTGGGACCGGCGGGACCGGTAGCGCCCGTCAGACCCGTTGCCCCCGTAGGACCCGTCGCCCCTGTTGGACCTATGGGGCCGGTTGCACCTGTCGCACCGGTCAGGCCTGTTGGTCCGGTCGGTCCCGGCACCGTAGAGGCCGCGCCGGTTGCCCCAGTCGCACCGGTCAACCCGATCGGGCCGGTCGCGCCCGCGGGACCTTGCGGACCGGTTGGTCCGGCAGGACCTTGCGGCCCAGGCACCGTGCCAATCACCTGCGCGACCGGAATCGTCGCGGAAGTGATGGAACCCGTGATCTGCGACCCACTGATCGTGGCACCTGCAGACACGCCATCCGCGCTCACCGCGTGCAAGGCATACGGACTCGACGACAACACGCTTCGCGGCGAAAGTGTCTCGGCCCCTGCGGAGATCTCAAGGAAATAGGGAACATTGAAGGCGAGGCTGCCGAGCGGCGCGGCACTCACCAGCGCGCCTGTCCCCAGCGCCACATTGAACAAACCATTGGTCACCGTCACGTTCTGCGATTCGGTCCAGAGCGGCGTGCCATCCGTGAGCGTGGCGAATAGCGAGAAAGTCATCGTCACGGCAGGCGGACTCGTCACGGGTGTACCCGTTGCGTTGGTCAGAAATCCCTGGTAATTGATGGTCTTGGGCACTTGAGCGTGGGCAGTTCCCCACGACAATGTCACCGCGAGCAACAGAACAATCGCTCTCGTTGAAATTCCCTGTTCGTCGGTTTGGATTTGAGAATGTCCGGCCAGATCGCTGCCTGCCGGGCGACTTCAGTCCAGAAAGATGTACGAGAGCCCAAACCGGACGGATTCAACCCGGACCGTCAATATCACGTGGATCGGCGTGAAGAAGTCTCCGCAGAATTCGCCACGGATATCAGTGAGCCTGGGAATTTTTCCCGGACCCCGCGTGGGCTTGCCTATTTGCCGGCGTCTTCCACACCCGTCGCCCGCTGCCACGAATTTTCATTGCGAAAAACTTCGTAACGCACAGTCTGAGCAAATTCTTCCCGTGTAAGTATGCCGCTCGCCCCACGCTCAATTCCGGCGACGATCTTGTAGACCACCCTGTCCTTGCCCGGCGCGGCATCGACGGATTCTTCGACCACCTCGTATATCGCCCAGCGGTCGTTGTACTTGCCATTGCTATAAAAGTGTCCGCGTGCGATCAGGTCTGGAGAAAGCTGCGGTCCATGGTGATGAAGGCGCGCGAGGCGATAAATTCTCGACAGGTCTTCTTCCGTGACGTCGACATAGAGATTCATCGTCCGCAACGCGTATTCCAGATCCTCGTGGGAAATCTCCACGGGCGCCGCACGGGCGCTGCCAATCAACATGTTCGCGGACGTCGCGTCACGCCGTCCAAGTTTGGCCGGATAACGGCGCCACGGAAAGAGATAATTGAACGCGATAGCGGCCGCCAGCAGGATGACTGTATTCAATAGTACCGGGGTCAGGACGTAATAATAGCCAAGCGTGTGTATTGCCGGACCACCAACCACGGCCGCGAGCGCGGTACCGCCGCCTGGCGGATGGATACACCGCAGATAGTGCATGGCACCAATAGCCAATGCCACCGCCAGTGCACCTGGAATGAGCGTGCCGGGCAACCACATTGCGACCGTGACGCCAATGAGGGCTGAAACAGTGTGACCGCCGATCAACTGCCACGGCTGTGACAGGGGCCCGTGGGGCACGCTGAACACCAGCACCGTTGATGCCCCCATTGATGCAACAAGAAGCGCCGCGCCTTCCGTCCCGACGAAATAGGCGCTGATCACGATGATCATATAGACGCAAACAAATCCGCCCGCCACGGATACGAGCTTTTCCACATGGCTCGTGGTATTGCTCTCGAAACCGATGAAAGCCAGGAACTGGTTCTGTACGTAATTCAGCATGTCATTGTCTTCCTCATCACCACGAAAGGTGAAAGTCGAATTGTCTCTTGCGGGCAACGATCGTCAATTCGGTGGCGATCATGTTGCTATCCATTTGTATCCTCCCGAGGAAACGCCCGGTCAGGGCGCAAAGTTTGCGAGTGGCACGGCGGCCACGGTGCGCCGCCAGCGCAGCAGGCCGATCGCGTACGCGGCAAAATAACCGAGCATCGTGCCGAGGATAACGAGCGTCAGCGGGCTGCGGCCGAAAGCCTGCATCGATTGCCCCATCTCCGGTCCCGACAACGCAGACAACGTATAAAAACGATAACCCACACGCGCGACCAGCAACAGCGAAAGCCCGATGCCGATATGCGCATTCGGCGTATAGAAAAAGCCTTCCCCGGATTTTTCAAACCGCGTGAGACGCAGGCCCCACACCGCGAGTCCAATTCCGGCTATCGTGCCCGCGACAAGCGCCGCAAGCCCCTGTGGTGCCTTCAGCGTTACGGACGCGAGCAAGGCCAACAGCAGCGGCAGAAAAATGGCCGCGAACCAGTGGCGCCAAAGGCGCGATCGCTGCCTGCCGATCAGCCGGCGCATACGCGAATACAGGCGCCATATCACCAGCAACGCAACGGCAATCATGATGAGCGTGGATTGGGTCATGCTTTTCCTTCCTTGTTGATCGCGGCGCCCCGAAGACGGCGCGCACAATGACGCACGCAACGTCGGCAAGATTAAGCAGTTGCCGCGGAATGCACAAGCGGCACGCGATAAAGACACGTCTTCCCGGCGCGAGTCACCATGTGTTTTTGGATCACGCATGTTTTCACATGTAGTGAAACAGATGGTCGAGGATGGCTGACCATCGCATTTGCCGCAAAATGTGATCGCGCAAGAACAGCCACCACCTTGCCCGCACGCCCGGCTTAAGGTAGCGTTGTGCAAGCGTGGCAATTTGTTCAAAACGACAACCGGAGCGACAAAATGCTTTTTTCACTGAAGACAAGATTGTTTGTCATGGCTGCCATGCTGATACTGGGCGGCTGTGCCACCACTTACGGAAATAACCCCGCCGAGAGGCGCCAGGTGGTGCAGAACATGAAGGCCGAGGTACTGGCGGAGCTTTATAAAGCGCATCCATCCGCAAAGGCCGAGATCGCCGCGGCGACCGGGTACGCGGCATTCAGCAACGCGAATGTCAATGTGATTTTCGCCAGCTTCAGCGGGGGCTACGGCGTCGTCACCGACAACAAGTCCGGCAAGAACACCTACATGAAAATGGGTGAGGTCGGCGTCGGATTGGGCATGGGCGTCAAGGATTTCCGCGCGGTCTTTGTGTTCCACGACAAGTACAGCCTGGATCGATTCGTCAACAGCGGCTGGGCGTTCGGCGGCCATGCGGACGCCGCCGCCAAAGCCGGAGACAAAGGTGCTGCCGTCGGTGGCGAAGCGCTGATCGACGGCATCACCATCTACCAGTTCACGCAAAGCGGCCTCGCGCTGCAGGTGACGGTGAAGGGAACGAAGTACTGGAAGGATGATGAGCTGAATTGACGTTGGCGGATGAGCATGCGGGCGTGTTGAAGGCCGCAAATGAAATGACAAACTCAAGCACTGGCGATGCTTCCCGTGGATTTTATCGCTGCGATGCCCGTGGATGCTGGGGTTTGGCCAATTTTCCCTGGGATACGTGAACCTCGCTCCTCTTCTTGCGATCGATCGGCCACACAAGCCGCTAGCGCGTAAAAATCAGTGCCATCCCGACAATCACAATCACCGCCCCACCCCACGCGCCTGCGGCCGGTCTTTGCCCGGTGCGCATCCAGATCAACGGCAGAATGATGACGGGCGACGTGGCGGATAGCGTGGAGACGATACCGACGTTGCCACCGGAAAGTGCAAACAGCAGCAAGGTCATGCCGATGGCGAGTGCGAGAAAACCACTGAGCGCGGTGACGGCGAAGACGCGGAGGGTCAGTGGGTTTTTTTGCCGGACGGCGGGAATGGGCAATTGCATCATGGCGGTAAGCGCCATGGCGGCAATGGCGACGCGCAGCATCGACGCCGCGAATGGGTCGACACCCGACGCCATGACAGGACGCATGATGAGTGAGGCCACGGCCTGGCATGCAGCAGCGGTCAGGCCCAGGCCGACTCCAATCCACAGCGCGCCTTTCACTTCTTCCCATCGATGTGTTTGCGCCCGGCTGCTGCCGAAGTAGATTGCCATCGCGACACCCGCGAATGTGAGCGCGACACCGAGGATAGCTTGCGGGTCCAGCGCTTCGTCCAACACAATCCAGCCAAGGATCGCGGCCAGCGGCGCATTCATTGAGAACAAAATGCTGGAACGCCGCGGACCGATGCGGTTCAGCGATGCAAAGAGCAGCGTGTCGCCGGCAAAGATACCGATCAGCCCCGAGAGAAGAATCGGTGGAATATTCTGCGCATTCAATTGCTGCCAGTCGCCGGAAATCCCGACATAGGCGCCCAGCAGCAAGGCAACAAAAACTTGCCGAAGCCTGTTGAATGCGGGAGCGCCAAGATGGCCGGCGGGACCGGCGGAGATCAGCGCGGTCAGCGCCCAGCAGGTGGCGGCGCCGAGCGCGGCAAGTTCATAAGTCAGCATGAGCCTGGGAGAGTGAGATTCGGACTGTTGGTGGCGGGAATTCGTTTGTGGCCGTACTCAGGTCATTCACGGCGCATCCCGAACTCCGCATACCTGGCTTTGAATTCCGCATGCCTGGACAAGACATCCTTTAGCTGGCTCACGAAAGAAATTCGCCCATACAGGTTGGCCTGTTGAAGGCCATCCAGAACAAGATGCAGCTCTTCTTTCTCTGCTGCGGACAATTGCGAAGAGGCGACGACTTCCTTGCGCAGGAGAACAATTGCTTGCGGCGAATCACGCTTCATTCCTGCAATATTCTGGACGCACTGAAAGACAGTTTCCCAATTCATGACAATACCCGGAGAGTGTAAGTTAGGTACGGAACGGACACGACGTTCATATTGCATTCGCGTTTCATTTGCGCGCCTTTCCGCGCAACGTGACTGAATGGACGCGCAGATAGCGGCGTTTCATGATTCGGTTCCTGACCTGAATCGTGCCGGGCCGCGCTTGCTTGCGGCAACGGTCGATATCGATATTGCTGCCCGGCCGAATGCCTTTCATGCTCCCGTTATTTTCCGATCGCCGCCGCGAGACCTTCAGGGTCGGCAACGCTCACCCAAAGCGTGGAGTGTTTCCAGAAGCCGATGACTTTGGGAATCTTGTGCACGAACGCGATACTCAAACCCTTGCGATGGTTCGTGCCAAAAGTGATCCCATCATCGGTGAAACTGAGCCGCAATCCCACGGCCGTATACCAGCGGTGCGGGCCGGTGATGAGTGTGTGGTCGACGTTGTTGAGCGTGGTCTTCACCTTGAACCGCCCGAAGGTCGCGATGAGCTCGCCCTTGGGAGTAATTTTCACGCCGTCTTTGTCGGTCACACCGAGCAGGAGGAACAGTGCGCTCCATCGCTTGTCGAGCCGGTACGGGAAAAATTTTGTGGTCATGATCCAGATTCTGCCTTCCTGCATGTTTTTCGGAATGGATGTGGATCTGGGTTGCCTTGCCAGAACAAATGGCGCTTTGCCGCTTTGTTCTTCGCCCTGAATCCTGCCGCGCCGTGATCAACGCACCAGCCGCAGTCCCATCTCGGTTGCCATAGTGCACGTTTACCGAAGTATTTGCGCGTTCAGCTCAAAAGATTGCGGGTCCCGCGTTGACCGGGGCCAGCGGGCATACATCAACCGCTGCATCAGCATGTGTCGCGCGTCGCAAGAGTCGTGCGGACTGAATTTGACCCCTATCCGGCCTGCGCCAAACAACCTCATAGCAACCAATGTCAAGCACTGGCGCGGCGATTGGGGACTTTTCTTGCTATAAGACCCGTGGATGCTAGTGTTTTTCGCTATTGTATTGGGGAATGGGAGGGGCGCCCATTGTTGCAGTGGAACACGTATAGCACTGGTTCTGGAAAAAACGTGGCCGGTCCCCTATTGCCCTTTTGGCGTTGGCAGGAGGGTGGTCGATAGATCGCGGTATTGACGACAGGGTCAAGAGTCTGTAGACACCATGTTCGGGTTCTCGGGGTCGGACGGTGCCGAAAGTACGGATCAACATGCGGTGGGATCGCAGGCTGATTTCGTCGCAATGCGCGTGAAGTAATCGAATTCCAGAGGTTGCTTCGGTTGGTCGAAATTCTTTTCCGTTTCACGGATTGCCACCAAAGTGTATTAGTCGTCACAGGGGAGAGAACCATGTATACATCGATTGGCGCAGCGCGTGCACGACACTGGAATGCCGCGATTTGGCGGATGGCGCTGTGGGGAACCACCCTCGCGCTCACCTTCGCCGGCGTGGTCGCCGATGCCATTACGCTGACGGCGGTGCAGTCGCGAAAGGCGCATGGCGCAAGTACCTATGACCTGACTATCGACAAGTCGCAGAGCATCGGCGGCGCCATCACGGTGGAGTCGCGCGCGATTGGCGCCGGCCACCAGATTGTGTTCCAGTTCGATGTGCCGGTCACCAGCATTGGAACGCCCACCGCGTTAGACGAGGCTGGCGACCCGGTCAGCATCAGCCTGACACCCTTGACCGGAGGTAACGATGTCATGGTGACGCTCGCCATTGTGCCGGACAACAAGCGCGTCACAGTGATGTTGCCGGGCGTCAACGGCGGGGGCGACGTGTCCGCATCGCTCGGTTTCCTGGTGGGCGACACGAACAACTCGGGGTCCGTGTCCGCCGCAGACATCCAGCAACTGAAGGCGCGCGCGGGGCAGGGAATCGCTTCCACCAACTTCAGATTCGATCTCAATGCGACCGGCGCGATTACCGCGGCCGATGTCAGCGCGGTCAAGGGCCGCCTCAATCGGACGTTACCCGTAGCGACGTCGACGGTGCTGCCGCCCGACCCGGCGAGCGTTGCATCGCCGATTGACCCAACGGTGGCTACCAACATCCTCTCCGCGACGGCATTTCTCTATACCGGCGCCAACCCGATCCAGACCGGTGTCGCGCCCGGCACCATCGTAGGTCAGCGCGCGACGGTACTTCGCGGCAAGGTGCTGACCCGCGCCGGTGCGGCGATTTCCGGCGTAAAGATCAGCATACTCAATCATCCGGAACTGGGGCAGACGCTGTCCCGCGCCGATGGCATGTTCGACATGGTGGTCAACGGTGGCGGCTTGCTCACGGTCAACTACGCCAAGGCCGGCTTTCTTTCCGCGCAACGGCAAGCGAACGCAACATGGCAGGACTACACCACCCTCGCCGACGTGGTGCTGGTGCCGCTGGACGCACAAGTGACAAGCATCGATCTCTCGGGCAGCACCGCCTTGCAAGTCGCACGCGGCAGCTTGACGACCGATGTTGATGGCTCGCGCCAACCCACGTTACTTTTTCCGCAAGGCACCCAGGCACAGTTGGTGATGCCCAACGGCAGCACCCAGTCGATCGCCACGCTCAACGTGCGGGCCACCGAATACACGACCGGCCCGAACGGGCCGAAAGCCATGCCCGGCGAGTTGCCGCCGAGCAGTGGGTACACCTATGCCTTGGAGTTGAGCGCTGACGAGGCAATTGCTGCCGGCGCGACGGAAATACGCTTCAGCTCTCCAGTGCCGTTCTATGTCGAAAACTTCGTCGGTTTTCCGGTGGGATCGCTGGTGCCGACCGGATTTTACGACCGCGGCAAGGGGCAGTGGGTGGCTTCCAACAACGGGCGCGTCATCAAGGTGCTCGGCATCACCGGCGGCTTGGCCGAGTTGGACCTGGATGGCACGGGCGCGCCCGCAGGTGCCGCCGCCCTGATCGCACTGGGAATCACCGATGTAGAGCGGCAGCGTCTGGCCTTGCTCTACACACCCGGCCAGCAACTGTGGCGGGTACTGATTCCCCACTTCAGCCCATGGGACTGCAATTGGCCATTTGGCCCCCCGGATGGCGCCGGCGCGCCGGGCGGTGGCGGTGGTGGGGGCGGCGGGCCAAAACCTGGTCCGAAACCCGACAAGCCCAAAGACGAACCCTGCAAGAAAGGTGGATCCATTATCGGTTGTGAACCCCAGACGCTGGGGGAAGTCGTGCCCGTGGCGGGCGCGCCGTTCAGCCTGCATTACCAAAGCAACCGGGTACCTGGACACCAGGCCGCAAACACCCTGAAGGTTCGGTTGAGCGGCAGCACGCTGCCTGCAAACCTGCAGCGCATCCATCTGGAGATTGCGATTGCGGGACGGACAACCACGAAGAGTTTTGCGCCGCAGGTGAATCTGGTCGACAGCTTTGCCTGGGACCGGAAAGATGCCTACGGCCGAACGGTGCAGGGTCAGCAAGCAGTCACGGTGCGCATCGGCTACGAATACATTGCGCAATACTATGCGACGCCGGACACGTTCGACGCGAGCTACAACCGCTTCGGCTCGATGCCGATCGGAACCGCGAGCGGCGGCGCTGGCGCGGTGGTCTTTTCTCGCCCGAGTGCACGATCGACAGCTCCCCCGATCATTCTGTGGCAGGACTACGAGGCGTCCCTGGGAAACCTCGACGGTCTCGGCATCACCGGGGGATGGAGCGTCAGTGTCCATCATGCCTATGATGTTGGCGGCCGGACACTCCATCTCGGAAACGGAGACCAGCGGAACGTTCTGGCGCTGGGCGCGACCATGGCCACGGTGGCAGGCACGGGCAACCTGGGCAGCGCAGGTGATGGCGGGCCGGCGTTGCTGGCCCAGATGACCGAGCCCCGGGGACTTGCCGTGGGCCCGGATGGCAGTCTTTACATCGCGGACAGCGGCAATCACCGCGTTCGACGCATCGGGCCAGACGGCGTCATTACCACGGTGGCGGGGATGGGCATTGCCGGCCCCGTGGGTGATGGGGGACCGGCTACCCAGACGCGGCTGAACGCGCCGTACGGGCTGGGCATCGGACCCGATGGCAGCCTGTATATCGCCGAAAAGAACACGCATCGAATTCGCCGCGTCGGGCCCGATGGCATCATCACCACCGTGGTTGGTACCGGCGTCGCCGGCTTCGCGGGCGATGGCGGGCCGGCAACCCTGGCCCAGATCAACGAACCCCGGGGACGAATCGGCGTGGGGCCCGATGGCAGTCTGTATGTTGCCGACTTTGGCAACAACCGCGTTCGGCGCGTGGCACCCGATGGCATCATCACCACGGTGGCCGGAAAAGGCACGACCGGCTTCGCCGGTGACGGCGGGTTAGCCTCTCAGGCAGAGCTGAACGGGCCCTACGCAGTCGCGGTGGGGGCCGATGGAGCCTTGTATATTGCCGAGACCTTGAACCTGAGAGTTCGGCGCGTAGGAGCCAACGGCATCATCTCCACGATAACAAACAGCAGGACCCAGGATATTGCCGTGGGTCCCGACGGCAGCTTGTATGTGGTCGACTTCCACGCCATTCGACGCGTAAAACCCGACGGAACCATCACCACCGTGGCGGGCGGGGCTTTTGGCTTCGCGGGCGATGGCGGGCTTGCGACCCAGGCCCTGCTGGCCTCTCCCGTTGGAGTCGTCGTGTCGCCCGATGGCAATCTGTACATCGCCGACACCGACAATCTGCGTATCCGGCGGCTCGGCTCGCCCATGTCCAGTACTTTCGACAGCGAACTTTTGATCGCCGCCGCTGACGGCAACGAAGCCTATGTCTTCTCCGGCACCGGCCGCCACCTGCGCACGCTCGAAGCCCTGACCGGTACCGTGCGCCATCAGTTTGCCTACAACAGCGCCGGTCGCCTCGCGACGGTCACCGACGGCGCAGGCAACGCGACTACCATCGAGCGCGACGGCAGCGGCAACCCGACGGCCATCGTCGCGCCTTTCGGGCAGCGCACGACGCTCGAGGTGCAGGGCGACGGCTATCTCTCCCGCGTCACGAATCCGGCCGGGGAAGCGATCCAGTTCACCTACAACAGCGGCGCTGCCGAAGGCCTATTGGCCACGCTGACCGATCCGCGCGGCAACGTGCATCGATATCAGTACGAAGCCATCGGCCGCCTCATCCGTGATGAGAACCCGGCCGGGGGCGTGACCACGCTGGCGCGCTCAGACATCACCGATGATCACTACACGGTCACCGTGACGACGGCCTTGGGACTGGTGACGACCTACGACGTCGAGGAACTAACCAATGGCACCACGCGCCGCGTACGCATCGACCCCACCAGCGCTCGCACCGAATCGTTGCTCGGCATCGACGGCAGTCGCCTGGTGACCTATCCCGATGGCACGGTATCGAACACGGTCAAGGGACCCGATCCGCGATTCGGGATGCAGGCGCCCATCATGAAGTCACGCACCGTCACCAAGCCCGGAGGTTACTCCTCGACCCGCACGATGACCCGCGCGACGACGCTATCGAATCCGAGCGATCTCTTCAGCATCACCGCGCAGACGGACTCGGTGGCCATCAATGGGCAGGTGTATACCAGCACGTATTCAGCCGCGACTCGCAAGGTCACCACGACCACGCCAGCCGGCCGCCAGTCGTTCGTCACGCTGGATGCGCTGGGCCGGATCGTCGCGTCGCAGAGTGACGCCGCTTCGAGCCTCGTGCCCGTCCAGTTTGCCTATGATGCCCAGGGGCGCCTCACCCAGGCCAGTCAGGGCGCGCAGTCCTGGTCCTACGCGTATGACGCAAAGGCTCGTCTGGCGTCCCGGACCGACGCAGGCGGTGGCAGCACGTCATTTGCCTACGATGCAGCGGACCGCGCCACGCAGGTGACGCTGCCCAGCGCCCGGGCTTACGGCTTTGCCTACGACGCCAGCGGCAATCGCACACAGGTCACGGTACCCGGCCTGGGCGCGCATCTGCTCGACTACAACGCGATCGACCAGGAGGGCGGCTATACGCCTCCCGGCAACAGCCCGTACGTCACCGCGCACGACTCTGACGGAAGAAGGAGCCTCGTGACACTTCCCGGCGGCCGGACGGAAAACTTCACGTACGACAGCGGAAACAGACCCATGGGCGTCAGTTATCCAGAAGCCACGGTTGCGCTCACCTACGCGGCGGGTGATCCCACGGCGCGCATCGGCGGTTTCACCCGGACGCCCGCCGGAGCGGGAACCGCGCAGCAGGTTCAATTCACGTATGGCGGCGATCTTGTCACCAGCGCGACCTGGACCGGCGCGGCGGCAGGTCAGTTCACCTACACCTATGATGGCAGATTCAAGCTTTCGAGCATGGCTCTCTCCGGCGGCCCGACGACCGCGCTGACCAAGGACAATGATGGCCTGCTCACGGCGCTGGGACCATTCACCATCGCGCGCGCGGGACCTGCCGGCGCACCGAGCCAGATCGGCGATGGCACGCTGGTTATCGCGCAGGCATACGATACGATGGGCCGGGTGGCAAGCCGGACGAACACCGTCGGCGGACAGCAGAAATATGCGGTGCAGTTCACGTACGGCAATACGGGCCGCATCATCACCAAGGTCGAAACAGTCGCTGGCGTCGCCCACACCTACGACTACTCATACGATAGCGACGGTCATCTCAGCCAGGTTCAGAACGACGGCGTGATCGTCGAGCGCTATACCTACGACGCGAATCGCAACCGGATCAGCCGTCAATTTGGCAACGCCGCCGCAGAGACGGCTACTTACGACAGCCAGGACCGCCTGGTTGAGCACGGGACGACGACCTGGCAGTTCAATGCCGATGGATACCTGACCGGGCGCGGCAGCGATAACTTCCAATACAGCACCACCGGCGAGCTGCTCCAGGGCAGTCGTCGGCGGTCAGACCGTGACCTATGCCTACGATGGATTGCGCCGGCGGGTGAGCCGCACCGATGCCGGGGGCACGACACAGTACCTCTACGGTAACCCGGAAAATTCATTGCATGTCACCCACACACGCAATACCTCTGGCGTGCTAACCACCTATTACTACGACGAGGGCCGTCGACTGTTCGCGCTTCAACGCGGCGCGATACGCTACTACGTCGCCACCGATCAACTCGGGTCTCCGCGCGTGATCTCCGATGCCGCCGGCACCGTGGCCAAGGCCACCGATTACGACGCCTTCGGTCAGGTGACCGCCGACAGCAACCCGGCATTCGACGTCGTCGTTGGCTTTGCCGGTGGTTTGGCCGACGGCACGACCGGATTGGTCCGGTTCGGCTTGCGCGACTATGACCCGGGTGCGGGACGCTGGACTGCACGAGACCCGGCCGTATTCCAGGGCGGCCAGGCAAATCTGTACGCCTACGGCAACAACAATCCGGTCAATCTCGTCGATCCTGCCGGCTTCGGTTCCGGCGGGGTCAGCCTGTGCGAGGGGGTGTGCGCCGGATTCAAGCTCGCCTGGACGGATGGCGGAATATCCGCGTGCGTGGAGGCAGGACTGGGCGTGGGAAATTCGATCGATGTCGACCCGATGGGAGATCTCGACAAGGACGGCTTGTCCCTGGAGGCCAAGGCATCGCTGAAAGTCGGATTAGGAAAGGTCGAATACGGCGTGGAGATTACCGATGATCCTTGCGGGAAGCCGGTCGTGACACCAAAGGCAGAAGGCTGCGTGGGCCCTTTCTGCCTCAACACAGACAAGGATGGAAAGTTCTCCAACGATATGAGCGAAGATCTGAAAGTGAAAAACCCGCTTAAGGGCGATGGCGGAATTGGCAAGGAGGCAAAGGTCGTCGCCAAGTTCTGCCAGCAGGCGAAGTGGTAGCCGCAACTGGCCCGCGAACGCATCCGTTCGCGAGCGAACAGACTGCAAACAAAAAGGGATGCAGAGTCTGAATCCTGGCCATGATCCGTGGCTTGAAACACTGGAGATCGAATGACGTGGCTGCCGTGGTTTGGTCTGGTTCTGTGTCTGCTGGCAGTCGCGGCGGTCGGCCTGATGGCGTATGGGTCCAGCCGGTGGGCCGATAGAACGCGGATGCTGATCGGCATGCTCGAGGCAGCCCGGATTGACGGGAAGTCCCAGTCGCCATCCCCGACGCGCTTCGACTCGCGCGAACTGGCAGGTCTGCCTGCACCCGTGCAACGCTATTTCCGTACCGCGCTCAAAGAGGGGCAGCCCATCATCGCCGCCGCCACGGTTGAAATCGGCGGCACGTTCAACATGTCCGCAACCGGTGAGCAATGGAAGCCTTTCACGTCGCGTCAACGGATCGTCACCTGCCGTCCGGGCTTCCTGTGGGACGCCCAAATCTCAATGTTGCCGGGTTTGAAGGTGCGGGTGGTCGACAGCTACATCGCGGGCAAGGGCCTGCTGCACGCGGCGATCCTGGGTTTGTTCAAAGTCGCCGAGGTCAGTGGTGAAGGAGAGATTGCACGCGGCGAATTCATGCGCTACTTCGCCGAAGCCGCCTGGTACCCGACCGCGCTGCTGCCCAGCCAAGGCGTGCGATGGGAGGCCGTGGATGACGCTTCCGCGAATGCCACCATCGTGGATGGGCCAATTGCGCTGACGCTGCTGTTCAGATTCAACGACGCCGGTCTCATCGGCTCGTTCCGCGCGGAGGCAAGGGGCGGCATGATCGACAAGAAAATCGTCATGGCGCCGTGGGAAGGAAACTGGTCCAATTACCAGACGCGCGATGGAATGACCGTGCCGTTCACCGGCGAAGTGGCATGGATGCGGCCCGACGGTCGGAAGCCGTACTTCGTTGGTACCGTCACGTCATTGGTCTATGAATTGTCGCCATGAGACTGTGCTTGCGGTTGTATATGCGGGACCTGGTGCGCCATTCTCGCTAATTCGCACATGCTGCGCGCCCCGCCTAAGATCGTTTCTTCTTTGACTGCTTCTCTTCAGGCGCTGATTGTTCCTGACCCGGCTTGGTCGCGGGAGGAGGAGCGAACGGCGGTGGAAAGCCGACAAAAACAAGAATCATGAATACGGGCAGCAGGCAATAGAAAAGCGGTCGTCGCCAATTCAGTTTTATTCTCATCTTAAAGAAGGAAGTGGAGTGCCTTGCGCGAAATTCAATAGGAGCATCCAGTTTGTGTAATGCGGGCCTGGCCGCCGGGATTCGGCCTCGCGTACTTTCCCTTTGGCGATGAATTGGCGATTTCCACTAAACTGCCGATGTCCGTCTCCCTCAAAAAATCGCCATGAAAATCGACTTCGTTTCTGACATTGCCTGCCCGTGGTGCGCCGTCGGCCTGAACGCGCTGGAAATTGCGCTAGCGCGCATCGGCAATGACATCCCCGTCACGCTGCATATGCAGCCGTTCGAGCTCAATCCCGACATGACGAGCGAAGGCGTGGATGCGGCCGAATATCTCTCCCGCAAATACCGGCTGAGCGCCGCGCAACTGGCCGCCAATCGCGAGACCATCCGCGCACGCGGTGAAGCGGTGGGTTTTTCGTTCGGCGAACGCAGCCGCGTCTGGAACACGTTTGACGCGCACCGCCTGTTGCACTGGGCCGGCCTGCAGGACAACGCCAAGCAGCGCGCGCTCAAACACGCCCTGCTCCGCGCCTACCACGGTGAAGGCCGCAACCCATCATCGACGGACGTACTTCTGGCGCTGGCACAAGAAGTCGGGCTCGACATCGCTGCAGCGCGCGGCATTCTGGAATCAGACACCTACACGCGCGAAGTGCGCGAGGCCGAGGAATTCTGGCGCAAGAACGGTATTGACGCCGTGCCCGCCGTCATCATTGACGACAAACACTTGATCTCGGGCGGCCAGCCGCCCGAGGTATTCGAGCAGGCGTTGCGGCAGATCGCGGCGGAAACCCTGCACGCGGCAAAGTCGTAGCCGGGAACTGATCGATCGGTAGTGCGGTGCGCGCCAACACGGACACGCGGGACGGGCGACGAAACGGTGCGATCAAGTTGCAGCGGCCTTGCCGCTTGTCGATATTCGCGGCACAAACTCAAGCACTGGCGCGGGTTTTCTGGCACTTTCTGCCTGGGAGGCCGGTGGATGCTGGGGTTTGCGAATTTCGTTGGTAATCTACCCTGACTTATCAGCTCACAGTGGTACTCACATGAAGCGGGAAAGGAGAAACATGGCATTCGCGATCAAAGCCGGGATTGACGATCCGCGTTCGAAGACGTTCGCGCTCACCGCGCAAAAGACAATGTACGGCGGCAAGGAAATCGGCGAAGGCGACACGGTATTCGTGTTCGCGAGCGAGAACGAAGGCGCAGAAGGCGGAAAGGGGCTCATCGCGCGCGGCGTTGTGACTGGGGCTAGCGCGATACCGAAGAAGCCCGGCATCGCCCGGCAAACACCGCGTGTAAGCGTCACCATCCGACGCACTGCGCTAGCGAAGCGGCCGCTGGGGCGGAGCGAACTCAAACGTTTCACCGACTGGCATGACGGCCAACCCGCAACCGAACTCAATTTCAAATTCTATCGGCAGGCCACGAACAAGATCGTCGGCATCTCGGATGAAGCGGCGGCGTTTCTCAGCGGTTTCTTTTAGCGCGATCCACGGCAAATGGTACCTGCCCCATTTGCGCTTCCGGTTCGCTGAACGTGCAAACCTAGCCCAGAATTTTCACGTCCACCACCAGCGGCACGGTCTCCGTTGTCTTGCACTTGGGATCGCCGTAGCAGGATGCGGCCTGTATGGTCTCGATGCTGTACACCAGCATCACGCGCTTGCCGATCAGGGGAGACTTCGGACGGCACAACTCAAACTTTCCGAGCTCGATCAGTTCACCGCCTGACGCGCCCTTCAACGTCAGGTAGCAGCCGTTGTCTCCCTTGTCGACATCCGTCACGGTACCGAGAGTCTGTTTGAACTCAGTTCCCACCTTGACGACACCTTCCTTGTAGATCACGGCAGGGGCCGGCGGCGGCGAAGGTGGCGGAGTTTGCGAAAGCGCCGCAATCGGCGTGACCGACGCTGGCGGTGTAACGGTTTGCGCCGCAGCAGAATGTGCGACCGTAAATGTACATATCGCGCAAGTAATGAGCAGGTGGCGATTCTTCATTTTTGCACCCCACAAAACCGAATTTCACAGGGATCTGCACTCCCCCTGAACGCGGCACCCGCGTGGCGCGGCCACCGCCAACCGCACACCCATTTGTGCGGTCATGACCACTTAAGCACTTTTTTTACCGATGGGATTTGACGTTGCGCAAAGGAATTGCATGCGGGCGGATCGATGCTTGGGAAATGCAGGCTACCTGCACCTTCGCTTTTTGGGCCACCATGCGATATTGCGTGAACGGACGCTGTTGTTGGGTTGCTATCCGAAGAACGCGATCCGAGGCTTTGCCAACATCAGCCAAATGATGATCGGCACCGCCGCGAACGCGGGAAAGCCGAAGTCAATTTGGGGGGCAGAACGCCGTCGCTGCGTGCGCCTCCGCAAAAAATGAAACCGGCTGCACGGACTGCGCAGCCGGGGTATGACGAATGGCCGAAGCCCGCCGCGCGGGAGCCGGCGGGAGCCTTACGGCTTGGCGACTTTCCAGACGTTGTTCACACCGTCGCCGGTCTTGTCGCCGGGTTTTGCGTCCTTCACCCATGCGTACAGCGGCTTGCCCTTGAGCGCCCACTGCTTGCCGCCGTCGTCGCGGTTGATAATCGTGTAATCGCCCATCGCCTTGGCATCAGCCGCGGCCATCAACGGGGGCCAATTGGTAGCGCAGGGGCCGTTGCACATGCTCTTGCCTCCTGCATCCTTGTCGAAGGTGTAGAGAGTCATGCCGGCAGCGTTTGTGACGACGCCGTCCATGGCCTTGGTGGGGGCCTGCGCAAAGGCGGCCAGGGGAGCCGCCAGAAGGGCTGCAAGAGTCAAGCTGAGTATGGTCTTCATGAATGTCCTAAATGGTTTGAAAAGTGGTCGAATCGCCAAGGATTGCGCCTGATTCAGTCACCGGCGCCCGCCCAGCCCCAAGACATACGGTGAACGGGTTCGATCGGATGTTGGCCTTACCTTGGCCGCGTGGCAGCCACGGGAAGCCGTTCCGGCGCACAACACCGTGGGATCGGTCAGGGGTTGGAAAATATCCGTGGTCCCTCCCCTATGATCTACAAAGATGACTATTTGCAATTTCGCTGTCGGACTGACATGCGATCTTGCGTGACCAGACACTGTTGTTGTGTTGCTACCCAAACAACACGAATGCAGGCTTTGCCAGCATCAGCCAAATGATAGCAAGCACCGACACGAACGCCGGAATACCAAGCACGAACCAATTGCGGAAAAGTGTATGGTAGGCAGGCGGCAGCGGCGTACCATCGCGCGCCGCGGCAATTGCAATATTGCGCATGCGAATTTGTAACCCGACCACCGGTAGCCAGCAGCATCCTGTGATCACGTAAAGAATGAGCGACAACGCGAGCCAACCTTGTGTCAGCGGCCAACCCAGGCCGCGTGCCAGCAGGTACCCCGTTACGGGTTGCACGACGACTGCGGAGGCTGTGAATACAAAATCCGCGACCACCACCACACGGGCAGTGTGGGCAATCAGAACCGCATCACGCGTGCGGTCGGCCATCATCATGAAGAAGGCGATGCCAGCGCCCGTGCCGAGCAGCATCGTTGCACCAATGACGTGTAACCATCGCAGCAGTTCGATGGACGTCATCACCGCTCCTCCAGCAGCACCAAGGTAACCAAGGCCAGGACAATTGACGGCAGCACCTTGACGAACGGCCCGAGCGGATCGCCCCATAGCGCTGGCGTCAGCATACTGCCCGCCACGAGGTAACCCAAAGAGATCGCAACCATTCCAACGCACGCCCTCTTCGCAAGCGGTCGAACGAGAATTGAGAGGCCAAGGAGAATGTCTATCGTCGCGCCCGCGATCACCAGAAACTTTGCCGATGATATTGAAAGCACATCGGCTGGCAATACCGCCGCGGCACGTTCGATATCGAACAATCCGATCGTTCCCGAAAGCACCCAGAAAATTGAGAGGGTCGCGACCATGACCGGCATCAACAAGTACAGCCTTGCAAACCATCGTTCCTGAAGCGTTGCCGGCATCGCGTCCAGTGATTGCTCCATGGATAGCAGGTTGCCGCCGCGCAACTGCCGCACCTGGGACGCCTCACCAATGACGTTGTCCTGCAACGCAAGCAGCGCGTTCGACCGCAACGGCGACCGCCAGCCGAGGTAACCGAGCGCATCCGCCACCAGCGCCACGGGCGCCAGCGTCCATTGGGGCAGCGCGATCTCGACAACGGGTTGTGACGCGCCCAGCCAGAGCCGGAAATGTCCAACAACTTCACGCAAGGAGTGCGATTCGGCTTCCACCAGATCAATGTCGGTACCGCTGGCGAGTCTGCCCTCGACGGCATCGCGGACAAACGCGCAAACATCGCTTATCGCCACCGTCTGGATGCGCGCATCCGCCAGCGCGAGCGGGCTCACCAAAGGGAATGCCGCCAGCATGCGAATCAATGCCGAACCCCCGTAGGCGTTGGGCGCCAGCACCAGCCCCGGCCGGAGAATGATCCAGTCAATCCTGCTTTCGCGAATGACTGCATCGCCGCGCGCCTTGCTGCGCATGAATTCGCTGGATGCTTCGGCCGTTGCCCCCGGCGCGGAAATCTGGACGACGCGCGAGACATTGGCGGCTTCACATGCGCGCATGAGTGCTGTGATGCTGGTGTGATGAATCGCGGCGAGGTTATCCTTCGCGCCATCTTGCAGCGCACCCGCCGCATTGACGACGACTTCCACACCATCGAGCAAAGGCCTCCACTTATCCGCGAGTTGCAGCCTTGCAATATCTGTCTGCGCCCAATGGATGCGCGGAAAAACGCGCATGCCCTGCCGCGCAGAGCGCCCCACGCCAATCACTTCATGCCCCGCTTCGTGCAGCGTGCGGACAATCGCCAGGCCAATCAGGCCATAGCCGCCAAGTACGAGGACTCGCAATCAAAACTCCATTATGGCTAATTGAAACTCAAGCACCGGCGCGGGTTTCCAGGCTTTTTATGGCTGGAAGGCTCGTGGATGCTAGTGTTTTTCACATTGTCGCTCGCACACTTGGGCCTGCTGCTTTGGCCTGGCACATATCGGCAGCGCTTGGAACAATAAAACCAGCCCAACGACCATGCTTCGTGCTGGACACGCTCCATCAACCCGAGGACCGGTTTCAGCCCCGCCGTGCGGCCTCGATCGCGGCAATGTCGATATTCTTCATGGTCATCATCGCGTCAAACGCGCGCTTGGCCGCGGCCCGATCGGGGTCGGTTATTGCCGTGATGAGCGCGCGCGGGGTGATCTGCCACGACAATCCCCACTTGTCCTTGCACCAGCCGCACGCGCTTTCCTGGCCGCCATTGCTGACGATGGCGTTCCACAGGCGGTCGGTTTCGGCCTGGTCATCGGTCGCGATTTGAAACGAGAAAGCCTCGCTCTGCTTGAACTGCGGGCCGCCGTTCAGCCCGATGCAAGGAATGCCGGCGACCGTGAACTCAACCGTCAGGACATCGCCCTGCTTGCCGTCGGGGTAGTCGCCCGGCGCGCGTATGACGGCGCCGACAGCGCTGTCGGGAAATGTTTTCGCATAGAAGTTTGCGGCGTCAACAGCGCCGCCCTCGTACCACAGACAGATTGTGTTCTTGCTTGTCATCTCGTGTCTCCTGAAAAGTTGAGCAACCGTCATCCGCCATCGTTCAAACCAACCCGCAATCCACGCGGCGAGAGTCGTAGTACTTGTCATCTCAAATCAATGGTAACTCTGACGCCAAACGTTGTTCGTAACCTGCAAACTCCAGGACAAGTAAGGCTTTCCGGGTACTTTCAGCCTGGGAGGCGCGTGGATACTTGCGTTTCTGAAGAAAATAGAGCCCCGCGCAGGATCATTCAAAAAGTAACTTGGAAATCTTTAGTCTCACGCGTCGATCATTCACCAATGCCACCGCCCATTCGCGTGTGAGATCGGATGTCTCCTGGAATCCCAGCCCTTCCGCAATTCGCATCGTTGTTCGTACTCGATCACAGTAGATGCGAGTGAAGGCTTCAAGTCGAGGCGCCTTGGTTGGTGGCAATCTGCGATGCCTGACTACGTCATCGTTCAAATCCTCGCTGAACTGCAGTAGTCCGCTTTCAGGCGCCGGCCAGTAGCGACGCGCCATTTCGAAGTCATTTGCCAAGACGATTGCATCAATTGCGAGATCTCCACATTGCTTGGTGAGCGCCGGTGCATTTGACTCGAGTTGTTTCATCAACAAATATGTCGCGTGCACTTCACCAAGGGCGCGATTGATCGATTCAACATCATGAAATAAACCTCGAGTGCCCTTGCCCGCAATCAGCAGGCGTGTCTTCCTGTCGCGAATCGCGATGAGTTTGCGTCTTGCCGGCGGATAAACTTCCGCGAGGTCGATCCAATATCCCAGTGCAAATGAGAGCCGAACACCGTATTGGGCCGGCTCATGCTTGAGCGCGTTGTTGTGATACCAGACGTATTCGCGCAATGCGTCTGCATGCCGACCGGCAAATGCAGCTTCACGTGCGTGGCTCAAGCGATCGCTGACGTTCAATGGTTTCTCAATTGACTATTAAAATTGGCGTGAACAAACGGAACAAACGGGTCAGGGTGAATAGTTTCGCGAAACAATTGACGCGGACCCCTTATCACGCACATTCATTTTGCAACGAGGTATGCGCCAATCAGTAGCGCAATTACACCAGCGATGCGGGTCAAATCAATTGCCTTGGTCGATACGCCAAGCAGTCCGAAGTGATCGATAAGAACTCCAACCATGAGCTGACCCACGATGATAAGTGTGATCATCATTGTGGCGCCCAATCGGGGAAGCGTGACGTTGATGCTTTGATACAGGATCAAGCCGAAAATCCCGGCGGCCAGCATGTACCAGGGCAGATTCACAGCTTCCCGAATATTTTCGCCCTTTCGGTAAACCAGCCACACCGCCGAGAAAAGCAAACCACTCAAGTGCACCACAAAGCTGCTTGCGGTACCCCCGATTCGCTGGCCCATCGCGCCCGCAATTGGCGCCTGAAGTCCAACCGCGGCACCACCGGCAACACCAATCAGCAAGGTCAGCATGTATTCAATCATTCATCACCTCTTACGCGGCTACACAGTTTCGATCAACTACAATTTCGCAAAAAATCAACGGGCCAGGGTGGACTGTCCCCGAATATTCCCTGTTGCTTTCTTCGATCAGCGATGAATCACCGCTACCAGCGCGGCTTTTGCCAGTACGTCACGTAGCATTCGCCATCGAGACAAAGCATGGGGTCGCGAGTTTTTTGATGATTGCGTTTTTCCAGGGGGTAGGTGTTGGTCTTGCCGCTGTTGGATTGGGTAGTGATGCTATTGGCAGTGGCGCTCCAGCGGCCCGCATCGCCACTGCTGGAGGACGTGCCGCCCCACGCACCCGGCGCGTAAGCCGACATGCTGCCCGACGAGGTGTAGACATAAGTGCCGTTACCGCGCAGCTCGAAGCAGGATGAGCGCTGCGAGCCGCCTCCGGCGTTGGCGGTGAACGTCGATGCCTGACACCATTTGCCGACCAGTTCAGGAAGCACGCCGCCGGCAACATTTCTGTTCGCGCTTTGCGCGGGCGCTTGCGACCCTGCAGCCGCACCCGCCCCTGCATTTCCGGCCGAACCCTTGTTCATTACCAGTAACCCGGGCAGGTCGCCGCCGCCGATCAACAATTGGCCGCTGCGCAATTCATATGAATACGCGATGACCTGTCCCCTGCGCTCGATGAAGATCGTGCGTCCGGCCAACTGGTAGCGCATGGGCACACCGTCGATATTGCCGCCACCTTTGCCGTCGACGGTCATTGAAATCGTCGTACCCTGAATCTCGCCGGACCACTGCCCGGTCAGCGCAGGATTCGCCCAGGCGAGAAAGGACGACAAACAAAAAACAATTGCAAGCGTGAGTCTAGACATGACGATTTCCGGCGTGATGGATTTCAGACGGTGAAACTCTAGCACTGGTGAGATGTTTCAGGCATTTTCGCGAGTTAAACAACGAGTCCCGACACTTTCTTGGTGAATTTAGGGGTGAGGAGTGAAGCCGCGGTACCCTTTTTTTTCTGACGCGAAAGGAGACCGAAATGAGTGGCACACACCTCACCTTGGAGGAAAGATACCTGATTCACAGCGCGATGTTGGGAGGAATGAGTCCGACGCGGATTGCGCGTCAGTTGAAGCGTGACCGTTCAATGATTTACGACGAGCTCAAGCGCGGTCGGGACGGTCGGGGTCAATATTGCCCGCATGTTGCCGAAGTCAACAGAAATGCGAGCCTGACCCCTTATCGCGGTGAGTGCTTGACTTTTGACGTCACACTCCAGGCGGCGGATCCGCTTCGCCGCGCGCCTGGTGCCATAGCCGTTCGATGGCCGCCGCGAGTACGAAGCTGGAAAAGGCTGCCTGGCGGCCTTTGTCGTCGCCGGCAAATTTTTCTTTCCACTCGTCGAGCGTCACCCGCTTTTTCGTTTCCTCCAGCGTGGCACCGTCGGCCACGGCTGCTTTGACTTCCTTGACCAGCACCGCGACGAGGGCGCGCACCGATCGTAGCGCGGTGCGGTCGCGCTGCAAAGGGCCGTGGCCGGGCAGGATGATGTCGGCGTCCAGCGAGTCGAGCCTGCCGAGAGTTTCCACCCAGTGCTCGTAATAGGAACCGAAGGCAAACGGAATCGGCAACACAAACAGGTCACCCGATGCGACGATGCGCTCCTTCGGCAGAAACACCACGATGTCGCCACGCGTGTTCCCGAGGCCCAGCCAGATCAGCTCGATGCGTCGCTCGCCGCGCGTCAGGACCATCTTGTCGGCAATGGTGAGGGTGGGCGCGGCCTCGCGCAGGTCCTTGAATTTCGGCAGGTCCGCGCGCAGAAAAGCCACCAGGTCCACGACCCGCTTCATGCGCTCGGCGTCGATGGGCTTGCCGGTGTCGTCCATATTGGTATCGCGCCAGCGTTCGTATTTGGCCAGGGCCGACTCCATGTCCGCCCTTGACTTCGGCCGCGCGGCATAGGTGCGCTCGATAATGTCGGTGCGCGTGTCGCGGTGGCTGATGATCTCGGCACCGGGCCAGAGCGCCAGAAAGGCCGAATTACCGCCGTGATGGTCGTCGTGCCAGTGGGTGTTGATCACGTAGCGCACCGGCAGCGGCGTGAGCTTCTTCAGTTCTTTCGCCATCAGCTCCCCTGTCTGTGCGAAGAAACCGGTGTCCACAACGACCACGTCGGCCGCATTGATGATGAACAGGGCGTTGCCCTCGATGGGGTTCTCCAGCGGGTTCTTCCACAGAAAAGCATGCACGCCTTCGGCGAGCTTCACGACCTCGTATTGTTTTTCCGCGCGCGGCGCCTGCGCCAGACTCGACGTCGACGCGAGTCCCACAACGAGGCAGGACAGGGCCGCCCGTACGAACAAGCGGAAGGAAGTCAGGGCCATCATAAGACGCTCCGTGGGTGGGTATGCCGAGGCGGGGAATGAAGACTGTCACGCCCGCCGGCAACGTGCGGAAACCGAATGTGGCGGCGTGTAGCGAATGCGTTTTCGCCCTATCCTTTCGGCGTTTGCAATCGTCAGGTCCGCAAAAAAGCGCAAAACGCAAAAAAGGGGTCTTGGTCGATATTGCCCGCGCTCAATGAAAAATATCGACCACGGCCCCTTTGATCTCTTAGCCCCTTTGATCTCTTATCGAAGCCGCCTACTTGCCAAGCCGCGTGAAGCGGAAGGTCCGTACGAAGGGCATGCCGTCATCGCCGACGTTGACAGCGGATTCGATCATCTCCCGCCCGTCCGCCGAAACCGAATAGACGCGGGTCGACCCCGGGCGTTTATCCTTTGCCAGGCCCATCACCAAGATATTGGGCGCGGGAGCGCTAACCGCAACACTATCGGCTTCAAGCTGGTCGCCTTCTATTTTCACCGCCTGGCCATCGCGCGTGTAGTGCGAAACCATGTGTCTGACACTGCCGTCCTTGCCAACAATATCGATTGAGGTCTGCCACTTGCCCTGCCCAACGTCGGCAAAAGTGTACGTCACGCTTTGTGGTGGGGTTCCGTATGTAACTGGCATTTTCGTCAGGTCCAGCGCCCAGGCTCCGAGCAGCGGTGAGCGCGGATTGTGCACCGGGCCCGCAGAGGCGAGCATGGACAGACAGAGACAGGCAAGGGCAGCGGTTGCGAATTTCCATTTCATATCGGTTTCTCCAAAAAAGTGACAGAAAGTTAAACAAAGAGTAGCAGCCATCAATGGGACCGTGGTCGATATTTCCTGACTCCCGCGCAAATATCGACCACGGCCCCTTTTTCTATTTAAGGCGCTTCAGGCATTTTTTGGCCCTGGAGGCCCGTGGATGCCAGGGTTTGGAAAGCCTGTTGGTGTCTCACCCTCATGGCACGGTTCACGGCGCAGCGCACCTCGCTCCTCCGGTCTGGCGGGCGAAGCCCGCAAGGTGCCTTTCAATCGCGCCTCCTGAACTGTCATTCGCGCCGCGTGCCTGCCATCCGTCGCAATATCGACGCCGCCACCGGAACAGGCGGTCAATATGTCGGCAAGCAATACGACCGCAAAGGAGAGCCCAAATGGATTCCGCAACCAGCCTCAAGGTACTCAAAGCCGATTTCCTCGCCACTAGCACCCAATCGATGCCCTATTCCGGCATCATTCTCTGGACCATCGCAGGAATCGCCGGCCTGTTCCTCACGGCGCAGCAGCTCGCGTATGGCGTCGCGTTCGGCAGCGGGCTCATTTTTCCGCTCGCCGTACTCATCGATAGATTACGCGGACGCAACCTGTTCGCCGGCGGCCGCGACAATCCGCTGACTGGCATGTTTCTCCAGTCGATCATCATGGTCGTGATGCTCTGGCCGCTGGTGATCATGGGTGCCGCAGGCAAGCCGCTGTTCATCGTCCTCGGTGCCGCGCTGCTGACGGGAATCATCTGGATTCCCTACGGCTGGGCAGCCGATGATCCGGTCGGCATGCGCCACGCGATGGCGCGCGCGGTGCTG
Source organism: Betaproteobacteria bacterium (assembly GCA_016720925.1). Classification (NCBI taxonomy): domain Bacteria; kingdom Pseudomonadati; phylum Pseudomonadota; class Betaproteobacteria; species Betaproteobacteria bacterium. The sequence continues at coordinate 128,276 of JADKJR010000019.1, forward strand.
TGTTACTCAGCCTACCTTTTCGTGCCGGCGTCATACAAGGGCAGCGCCATCTGCGCCGCCGTGCTGGTGTGCTATTTCTACTCGATCGCTTTTATGCAGCGCGGTGAAGCGGATCAGCGGAAGACGCCAGGAGCAGGAGTTGGAATGGTGAGGCAATAAATGCGTTGCGTCACCAGCGTTACCCTCAAGCCTTCCGTCGGCGGCCAGGCAATCTTTACCCAGCCACGCGACGATCCGCGCCATTTCCACGACGGTGCCTTCTTCGATCGCTGCCGCGCTAGGCACATTGACGGCCGCGACGAAAATCGCTTTGATGAAGTTGTTCGTGTCCGCCACTATTCATTCCGGTCTGGGAGCCTCGTGGAGGCTGGACTTCGCTCGGGAATGCGAGCCTGACCATATTATTCGTTCCTACTGCGCCGGCTCCGAGAACAGGCGGGCCAGCGTCTGGCGGTCGGCTACGGGCAGCGCCAAGGTCTCGCTGAACACGGTTCGGACCATCCAGCACGCCGTGTCGTGGGTGGTGGTCGACGCAGAGTTGATCACGCGCCTCAGCGCCGCCCGCTCCGCGTCGCTGAACCGGGACGCCAGGTTGTGCAGCGGCGCTTCGGCGCGACCCGGGTAGAGCGGCGGGACGGCCACGTTGTTCAGTTCAGCGACGATCGCCCGTTCCACCAGCGCCAGGTATCCCTCGATGTCCTTCGCCGGCATTTGTTCGATCGCTTTGAGGATCTGCGGCTGCATTTGGCGATTGCGCTCGGCACCCGGTCGCGCCAGCGCGGCGCAGGTGGGCACGTCCATGAACTCCACCAGCTTCAGGGCAAACATCATGCGTTGCTCAAGCGACGCCGCGTCGAGACGTCGCATGCCGCGTTCGGCGATTTCGAACCCGACCGACTTGGGATCGGCACTGGCGCGGAAGCGCGCGTTGAATTTGGCCGACAGGTCCGGATTGTTGGCCATCCGCTTGACGAACGCCGCATACGGCTCATGGGCGCGCGAGTGCGAGGCGAAGGGGTTCGGAATGGCCTTGGGCTTGCTGCAGCCGCGGTAGCCGAGCACGACGCCGAGCAGCACGGCAACAACAAGGGCAACGCGTGGATCAGTCAGGTTCATGGCGTGAGGATACCCGGGAAATGCGCGGAAAAAAGGAGGTGCCTACCTGCGCCCGATACGTGTGCCGACCCGCATGGCAGGCGTGGACGCTTACCAGTGCAAGAGCGAAATTGGCGCCGGCACCGCTTGGGCAAGCCCTAGCACTGGCGCGGCGTTTCGGGCGTTTTCGGCCTGGACGGCGCGTGGATGCTGGGGTTTCGATTTATTCGGGACTGTTCCGATTATTGGAGGTGGGATACACGATGAGGCGATGGGGCGCCGCGCCGTCCATCAAATCCTGGCAAGTCCAACCTGCCCCGAGCGCGCGCGAATGCGCGCTATTCATCCTCCGTACTGTTCCAGAGGTCCTCAGAAAATCCGAGGTTCATGGCAGCAATTAGCTCTTGCGGGTTCAAGTCATTCCAATCTTTATCGGCACTTGATGGCGCTTTGTTTCCATCCCATTTATCTTGTCGCCAGCCGAGAATGGTCCAAAGCTCTTTCTCTCTGCTACTCAGATCAGCCCACGACAATTCTTCCCAGATTCCCGGATTGCCTTGCATGTCTCGTACATCCATTGCTGCCTCCTGTGAAATATTACGAACAGAACTAAAGTGTAATGGTGCCTGAACCTATTTATTGCCTTTATACGTTGCAAGATTCTTTCGAACATCAGCAGACAAGTTTTCCAATGCAATCTGAACTGACTCAACCACCGACGAACTGGCCAATTCGGCGGATGCCTGTACGTGTCCAACTCCAGAGAATTCTCGCCCGTTGATTGAAACAGTGTAGCGGGTTGAAAACGACACGTCGTCACCGCGCCCTGTTATTGCTGTTGTGTCGCCGCTGATCAATTTAGCTACGGCCAGGGCGGTTAGATACCCGACGGCTCCCAATGGCCCAATATGCGCAAGTGAACTGCGCGGAGCCCGATGATGTTTGGCAAGCGTTTCGCCAAACACCAGTTTGATCTCCGCCTTGTTGAGGTCTGGCAAGTTCTCCTCTGCTAGGTTCTTTCCTATTGCAATATTGATTGGTGGACTAAACAGCTCTCGTGGTACGGCGACACGCATCGACTCCGGCGGCTCGGTAGCAACAGCGGGCCGGATGTCAGCCACCGGTACCGGATCGGCTGCTTTCACAATGTTTCCCAAGTCAATTCGCGAACTGACCGGCAGTTGCTGATTGGCGCAGCCAAAACAAAAAAAGCTCATCAGTACGCATGCTATTTGCAACTTCATTGGGTTTGCTTCCTAAAAATATGCTCTCGTTAGCTTTGGTCGATGATTGCGCTTTTGCGCCCTTATTCGAATTCGCTAGATTTCGTACGACAGGGTCAGGCCTTGACTGTTGCAGACGACGTCTTCTTTCCGCCGAAAACAATAGTGGTCTGTCCCCGATTGTTGCTCATCAGCAATCTGCTCAAGAGTCCTGTGCATTGACTCACGTCCTTTAAGTTGTTCCCTACGAACGCTTTCTGACTGGCTTTGAAATAGCCTATCCTTTTCTAATGCCGCTTGAGCCGCGTCTAGAACTCCAGGGGTCGGAGTCAAATTGTATTCTGCGAAAAACAATTTGACTCCGACCCCTGGTGACTCTCTATCTGTTGCTGGTACAGATAGTGAAACACTAGCACTGGTGCGGCGTTTCAGGCGTTTTCGGCCTGGGAGGCGCGTGGATGCCGGGGGTTTAGATATATTGGTGGTCTGTCCCCGGATACTATTACTTCGCGAATTGGTGCTCATGGCTTTGACCATCAGGTTGGTGAACACGGAATATTGCTGGCAGTTGCTGCCTCTGTGCGACACCTGCGAATATTTCGTCGAGCATAGTGCGAAAAAAAAGGGGTCGAGGTCGATAGTTTTAAGTCACGAAAATATATCGACCACGGCCCCATTGATTCTTCAAAGGAATTGCATGCGGGCGGATTGATGCTCGGAAAAAGCAGGCCAGGCCCGGAGATTTCGCCACAAATGATACTTGCACTCAATTGTGTGCGAACCTGATTTTTCCTCTGCCGCTCCTCTTTTTCTCAGATCTGACCCGACTACTTCCGCCGATGCAGGAAGTCGCCCTTGCCTATGGCCTGCTCTGCCAATGGAACTTTAACGAATTGCTGATTGGGTGGAAAGCCAGTCGAAGCGAAGTATACCGTGGTCCCATCGACGAGCGCGAGGCGCATTTGGCTTTCGCCACCACCGACCGGTTTATACAACACCCAATTTTTCCTCGCCCGCGCCAATATCGCTGAATCAATCCACCAGCCCTCATCAAACAGTGCAATCGTTTGCTCCATATATTCCGGCATGGCGGCAACCGATTCCAGTTCGCGCCGCGAGAGAATCTGTTGAATCACTTCGTGCGACGTATCGAATCGATAGTACATGGGGCAATGCATGCAGGATGCCTGGCCGACCTTCAGACCCTGCGCAACGGCGCGGTCCGGATAGACCTGCCGCTCGAAGACTTCGCCGGGGACTTCATACAGAAGCCAAACGCCAATCAACACAAGGGTGAGCAGAACACCTGTCGTCCAGAGGAGGGCCTTCATATGTGCCTGCTAGCTAGTCGTACCTACCGCTATTTGACATGAATCGAATAGGACAACTCGTCCTCAAGTCTCATCGAATACACATCAGAAAATACTTGGATGGCCAATGCCACCAATTCCTCGATGCTCTCAGGAACCGCAAATTCGAGCACACGCGTACGACCTCGTTCCGCAAGATAGTTGACATGAGGCGCTGTGCCTCGCGCGTGAAATAGCGCGATTAGCCTTTCATCTTCATCGTCACGAAGCGTTTTCGGAAAGAATCCCCATCCTCAAGACTGCCATTTTCACGCCGACCAATTGAGATCGCCTCGTCGACAAACTTGATCGAAATGCTGACGTACGATGCGTCTTTACGATCAATGAACTGTGAAAGCGCCTGATGCAGAAGCGTCTGTGCCGCCTCGCTTATTCCTGCCGGAATTGATGCCTTTGACGTCTTCAACGGTTCAAGCTGCGCCAGCTCTTTCAGCACCGTCACCAACTCGGATATTTCCAGCACGCAGTTGAGTTGATCATCATCATAGCCACAGAGTTCGGGTGGTTCGTTTTCGTAATCTTGAGACCCGCGCGGCGAATGAAACATCCATATGCGCCGCCCCTCATCGTCAAGCTCTGAGCCGTCAAAGACCAATGTGTCGATAGATGGAACAAGTAGATCGTGATCGTAGTACTTCACATCGAAATAGCATCGGCCGGGGACGAGATCTGAAGGGCGGGTCATTGAAATTTTACGTTTTGAAACTGATGGACAAACTCAAGCACTGGCGCGGGGTTTCAGGCATTTTCGGCGTGGGGGGCACATTAATGCTTGAGTTTCAAAAAATGGATCAATAATTACGGAAGGATTGATCCCATATGCGCCTTCGTCCCGGCGACATCGCTCGCGCCAATGCTGCCGCTTGCGTTGATGTCAAAGTGAAAATTGCCGGTGTCGGTAATCTGGCCGGATCGGGACTTGATACTGGAAACATCCACGCTGTCCACGGCGCGAGTTCCGTTGACATCACCCAGCAGGAATCCCATCGGCGCGCTGAAAGTGCCCGCGCCATTCACACCTGCAAGGGAAATGGTAAGTCGTTGCTTGTCGGGCACGCCGGTCAACAGCACCACCACATTGCTGCCTTGCGGAGTTGGCGTCGCAGTCCCGACCGGTTGCAGCGCCGCATCGACGACCGTTGCAACGCCAACGGTCGAAATGGGCACATTGAACGCGAAAATAATTTCATGGCCCGTGCCGATGGCGCGCGGTTCAACCGTTACCGCGCCACCGATTGCGGCAGTGGTGTCGATGGCGATGGCGAACGGGCCGCGGCTACCGTGGATTTTTCGTGAAACGACTGAGCCAAGCGCAATCGGCGGCAGCGGCGTTGCGCTCACGCTGCTGGATGGCAAGGAATTACCGACGCTGTTGGTTGCAATCACTGCGCAGTCGTATGTCGAAAAATTGTTCAGGCCCGTGACAATCAACGGCGATGCGGCACCTGTCGCGGATAGCGCGCCGCACGTGGCAGTGTAACTGCTGATCGTCGCGCCGCCATTGAAAGCGGGTGGTGTGAAGTTGACGGTGACCTGCCGGTCACCGGCTTGAATGATGCCGATGGTTGGCGCATCAGGTTTCACGGCGATGAACGCAAATGTCGCCACTACCGAGCAGTTGGCGATGATGGGATTGGTGGTGTAGGTATTGCCCGCCAGGTTTCCCCCGCACGTGCCGCCCATGGAGGCGCCATAGCCGCTGTTTGGCGTGACGGTAAACACACTGGTGTTTGCTTCGGCCACCGTCCTTGTTCCGCCCGGAGTGAGGGTGCCGTTTGGCCCGGCGCTGGCAACGACTGAAAACGTATTCGTGACGACCTGTCCCCCTGCAAGCGCGGCCATGCTTCGGCTGTTCGCTGCATCACCACTATAGTTCGCCGTGATTATTCGTATGCCGTTTCCCTCGTAACTGGTCGTGCAGGTCGCGACGCCGCCTGCAACCGCAACTGATCCGCAGCCGCTGATCACGATGCCATTGGCCTTGAATTCCACGGTGCCGGTTGGCGAATTGCCGGTGATATTCAATGTGTAAGTGACGCTCTGTGCCACGCTGGCGACGTTCGTCGATGAAACCAGCGTTGGACGTGGGCCAAAACCGAATACATAGTCCAGCGCCGAACGACGTATCGCGGTGTTGTCGCCAAGTTGTCCGTAACTATTATTTCCCCAGCACATCAGGTAGCCGGAAGTTGTTTGCGCGCAGGTGTGTGCGTAGCCAGTAGTGATAGATGCAACGCCTGTGGTCAGGCCAATGACATCACCTGGCCGCAACTGAACAAATGTGGCCGCGTCGGCAGCGAGTTGACCATAAGCGTTGGAACCCCAGCATTTCACCCCGCCGGTTGTTGTTAACGCGCACGTATGATCGCCGCCGGTCGCAATGGCAACGACACCCGATGACAATCCGGAAACATCCACTGGCGTGGAACGGTCGAAGTTTGTACCATCACCCAACTGGCCCGAACCATTCGCACCCCAGCATTTGACGCCACCGACCGTCGTCAGCGCACAAGTGTGCCCATGTGCTGCGGCGACCGCTGCCACGCCCGATGCGAGCCCAACCACATCGACAGGTTCGTAGCGGGCGATATTCGTACCATCACCCAGCGCACTCGTGTTGTTATAGCCCCAGCATTTGACGCCGCCTGCGGCAGTCACCACACAATTGTGAGCATGTCCCGCCGACATCGCGACAACGCCGGAGGTAAGGCCCGGCACGTCCGCCGGCGAAAAATGAGGCACTGTAGTGCCATCACCCAATTGGCCGTCACCACTTGATCCCCAGCACTTCATGCCGCCACCGATTGTCAGGGCGCAGGTGTGGTACATGCCACCCCCAACGGCGACGACACCGGAGGACAAGCCAGAAACGGGAATGGGTGTCGACCTGTTGACATCCGTGTTGTCACCCAATTGACCGCCAATATTCCAACCCCAGCAATGCACGCCACCGGATCGGTCAATGGCGCAGGAATGATAATTGCCGACCGTTATCGCAGTGACTCTGGATGAGCCACCCGGTAGCACCGAAAGTCCTTGAACGTGAGCCGGTGTTAGTCGTTGCGCCAGTGTTGTGTCGCCGATTTCTGAGAGATCATTGTCACCCCAGCATTGCGAGGAATTGTCTGCCACCTTCGCGCAGGTATGCTGGATGCCCGCCTTGACTGATGTTGCATCGAACGTAAATCCCACGACATTGACAGGGACGTTCCGCACGGTATTGAAGTCCTCGCCCAATTGACCAAAAGTGCCTGTCCCCCAGCATTTGAGCGCGCCCGATGTGGCGATTGCGCAGCCGTGAGAGGCTCCTGCCGTAATGGCCGCGACACCGGACGTAAATCCCGCCACATCCACGGGAACGTTGCGTTGCGCAAACGAACCGTCCCCGACTGCGCCACCTGCATTCTCTCCCCAGCACTTTGCGCCGCCAGCCAGTGTCACCGCGCAAGTGTGATTGCCGCCGGCAACAACTGTCGCAACGCCGGTTGACATATTGGTCACATTGACAGGTGCGCTGCTTTGGGTCGTGGCCGCGTTGTTGCCCAGTTGTCCATTCAAGTTGTATCCCCAGCAACGAACTGCGCCGCCGGTAGAGACGATACAAGTATGGCTATTGCCGGCAGCGATTCCGTTGGCGCCCGAGGTCAGTCCGATCACGGTCGTCGGCACATTGCGGTCCGTCGTTGTCGCATCTCCGAGCTGGCCGTTTCCGTTGTATCCCCAGCATTTGACGGAACCGTCATTCATGACTGCGCATGTATGACTAAAGCCGGCGGCAATGGCGATGGCGCCTGATGTCAGGCCGCTTACATCGACGGGCGCATTTCGTTGCGTGTTGGAGCCGTCACCTATCTGACCGAACGCATTATCGCCCCAGCATTTGATGCCGCCGGCAATTGTCAATGCACATGTGTGGCTGCCGCCAGCTGCAATTGCCGTGACGGCAGAAAGTCCGCTTTCACGTCCACGGGCGCGGTTCGCTGTGTCGTTGTACTATCGCCCAGTTGGCCCGCACCATTTCCGCCCCAGCACTTGGCCGCGCCATTTGTCGACACGGAACAGCTATGCTGGTTTCCTGCGGAAACCGCCGCGATGCCGTTGATAGGCCCGTAACGTTGACGGCACTGTTGCGACCAATGGTTGTGCCATCACCTAACTGCCCGGCACTGTTGTCGCCCCAGCATTTCAGCCCACCCCCGTCTGTCACGGCGCAAGTGTGTGCACCGCCTGCGTTCACCTGAAGTGCACCAGAAGTCGGCGACTGAGCGTTACTAACGCAAACAAATACCACGAGCATCGCAAAGACAAGACGAGAGAGGTATGTAATCATTTTATTTTTGTTAACTAATATTTGAATTACACAGATATTAGCACTGCAACGGCATTAACTCGTTTTGATTGGGAAAAGCAAAGCTAAAACCGCCTGACAAAATGAGTCAGCCTCCCCGGCAATACTCCACCGCCTCATCCACCCGCTCCACTGCAAACACCGTCAACCCCTCAATCTTCTGCTTAGGTTTATTCGCCTTCGGCACGATCGCATGCGTGAACCCGAGCTTGGCCGCTTCGCGCAATCGCTCCTGCCCGCGCTGCACTGGCCGCACCTCACCCGCGAGCCCCACTTCGCCGAACACGACATGCTTGGCCGGCAGCGCCTTGTTCTTGAAGCTGGAGACGATAGCGAGCAGAACGGCCAGGTCCGCGCCCGGCTCGTCGATGCGCACGCCGCCGACGGCGTTGATGAATACGTCCTGATCGAATACCGCCAACCCGGCGTGGCGGTGCAGGATGGCGAGCAGCATGGCGAGGCGGTTCTGTTCCAGGCCCACCGAGAGGCGCTTGGGCTGCATGCCGTGGCTGTCATCGACCAGCGCCTGGATTTCCACCAGCAGCGGTCGCGAGCCTTCCTGTGTGACCATCACACAACTGCCGGGGACGTTGTTGTCGTGCTGCGAGAGAAGATCGCGGACGGGTTGGTGACTTCGCGCAGGCCCTTCTCGGTCATGGCGAAGACGCCGATCTCGTTGACGGCGCCGAAGCGGTTCTTGATCGCGCGGATGAGGCGGAAGCTGGAATGCGTGTCGCCTTCGAAATACAGGACGGAATCGACCATGTGCTCGAGCACACGCGGCCCGGCCAGCGCGCCTTCCTTGGTGACGTGGCCAACCAACACGATGGTGGTGCCGGTGGATTTGGCAAAGCGCGTGAGATGCGCCGCGCACTCGCGCACCTGAGCAACCGAGCCGGGGGCGGAGGTAAGCGCGGCGGAATAGACGGTCTGGATGGAATCGATGACGGCGACTTGCGGTTTCTCCGCACTCAATGTGGCGAGGATTTTTTCCAGTTCGATTTCAGCGAGAAGCTTGACGTCGTGGGTATCGAGCATGAGGCGCTTGGCGCGCATGGCGATTTGCTGCGGAGATTCTTCGCCGCTCACGTAGAGCACGGAAGCACCGGCGGAGATCGCGGAGAGTGCTTGCAACAGGAGCGTGGATTTGCCGATGCCGGGGTCGCCGCCGATCAGCACCACGCCGCCCTCCACCAGCCCACCACCGAGCACGCGGTCGAATTCGCCGATGCCAGTGGGGCGGCGCGGGACGTCTTCGGCCCGAACCTTTGAGAGCGATTGCACCTTGCCGCGTTCGGCGTTGACGCCGGCGAGCGTGGCGAAGCGGTTGGCGCTGGCGGTTTCCGCGACGGATTCGACGAGGGTGTTCCAGGCGTTGCAGTGGGGGCATTGGCCCTGCCACTTGGGCGATTGGCCGCCGCATTCGGTGCAGGAGTAGATGGATTTTGGTTTGGCCATTACGAGGTAGTCGATTCAATCATTTCAAGTGATTCAAGTATTTCAAGCTGTCGCCCCGGAATAAATCCGGGGCGACAGTGATATTTTTAAGCGTTGTCCGTTGTCTTCACAGGGTCAGGAACTCACCGCTGCTGTCAACGCCTCGCCAAGGGTTCTAGCGGCCGGGTAATGTATTGCCGCATAAATGGCAAACGCCATCGCCGCCGTAAACACAATGGCAAATGGCCACCAGGTTCTTTTGACCACGCCCATCACCCAGCCTTCGTTGTCCTGCCGCTTGGCCGTGCGCGCGAGGCCGCCGGCCAGCGAGGCGCCAAAAATCGCTTCACTGAGAATGTCGGGCGCGAACCAGACGATGTAGCCGGAGAGGATCAGTATCGATGCGATCAGCAGCAACGCAAGTACGATCAGAACGATGGCGTCGCCGTCGAGATCGAAGAAGTCGCCGAACTTGTCACCGATGCCCTTGAAGGCATCGCCGAAGCCGCTGGATGACGGCTGCACGTTGGGCACACTGGCGGATGGATTGCCGATGAATGCCTGGACCGGATTGCCCTCGGCCCAACCACCACTGGCGCCGCCGCCATCGAAACTGCCACCACCGCCGCGCAGGATGTTCGGCATTTCGATCGAACTTCCGCCGCCACCGCCGCCACCACTTCCACCCCCGCCCTGGATCAGGTCCAGCGGACTGCTTCCGCTGCCCTTGGCTTTTGATTTCGCTCCGACCGGCTCGGCGCCATCGCTGCTGCTATCGCTGCCGCCTTGCCGGTATTCAACGTACTGGATCCACAGCCAGACGCCGGCAAGAAAAGTCAGGTATGAGGCCGTGACCGCGACCGGGTAGCGCAGCCACATTTTGCCGATGCCCCAGTGCAGCAGTAGCCAATTGGTCAGCATGGCCGCAAAACCCGCGCTCATGAGGATGAGCGACATGTGAAAACGCGTGTAGAAACGCTGCACCAGATAGCGTTTGACGCGCTCGCGCATCTGGCCTTCCGGTGTGAGCGGCAGCATCCTTGGCGCGGACTTCTTCCCGGACTTGGCCATGGTCAATCCACCTCTACCATCTTCACGCGTGGCGCAACCGCGCAGAAGAGTTCGTAGGCGACAGTGCCGGCCGCGTGCGCAACCTCATCCGCGGGCAGACCCTCGCCCCACAGCGTGACGGGCGCGCCGATGTGCACGTGGGGCATGTCGGTGATATCCACGACCAGCATATCCATTGATACGCGGCCCACGGTATGGGTGCGCTTGCCACCTACCAGCACTGGCGTGCTGTGCTCGTTGGTTCCCGGCGCGTGGCGCGGATAGCCATCGGCATAGCCACACGCCACGACGCCGATGCGCATGCGCTTTTTGGCGGTGAAAATACCGCCGTAGCCAACCTTGTCGCCGCGCTCCAGTGTTTGCACGCCGATGATTTCGCTGCGAAGGGTCATCACCGGATTAAGGCCGAGGTCGACGGCGGACTGGTCCGCAAACGGTGACGACCCGTAAAGCATGATGCCAGGGCGCACCCACTGGAAATGCGTTTCCGGATAGCGCAGCGTCGCCGCGGAATTGGCGACCGAGCGCTGAAATAGCGATCCGTTCGCCTCGTATACAGCGTCGACAAAACGCTTGAGCGCATCACCCACGCCCTCGGGGCCATCGGCGCCGGCAAAATGCGTCATCAGCACCAGATCGCCGATCACGCCTTTTTGTTGCAGGGCTTCAGCCTTGTGCAGCTCGGCGGGAAACCGTTCGGGCGGGAATCCGAGTCGATTCATGCCGGAATTCATTTTCAGGAATACGGAAAGGGGAATGGCCGGCGGATGTTGCGAAAGCATGTCCATTTGCACATCGCTGTGCACGGCCATCATCAATTTGTGCTGGCAATAGACCGGAATCTCGTCTTTCTCAAACAGCCCTTCGAGCATGAGAATGGGTTGTTCGAACCCGAGCTTTCGCAATGTCGCGGCGCTATCCAGTTCCAGCGTGGCAAAGGCGTCGGCATCGTGCAGGGCACGCGCCACGCGTTCGATGCCATGACCATAGGCGTTGGCCTTGACGACCGCAAACACTTGCGACTGCGGCGCGACGCGCTTGGCAAAGTGATAGTTGTGACGCAGTGCGGAGACCGAGATTTCGGCGCGGATGGGACGGGTCATTTTGTAAGTGTCATGCTGAATGAAGCGCTGCGAAATGAAGAATCCCGACTCCCGAATTGTCTAGTACCCCGGCGGTCCCGCGTAATTCTCGAATCGCGTATTCTGCCCCATGAACGTGAGCTTGACAGTGCCGATCGGGCCGTTACGCTGCTTGCCAATGATGATTTCGGCACTGCCTTTGTCCGCACTTTCGGGGTTATAGACTTCGTCCCGGTAGATGAACAGGATCACGTCGGCGTCCTGCTCGATGGCACCGGATTCGCGCAGGTCGGACATGACCGGCCGCTTGTTCGGACGCTGCTCGAGCGAGCGATTCAACTGGGATAGCGCGATCACCGGGACTTTCAGTTCCTTGGCGAGGGCCTTAAGCGATCTCGAGATTTCGGAAATTTCCGTCGCGCGATTTTCACCCGCGGATGACGACGACATCAGTTGCAGGTAATCGACGACGATCATGCCGAGGCCGCCGTACTGCCGCCACATGCGGCGCGCGCGCGCGCGAAGCTCAAGCGCATTCAGCGCGGCGCTTTCATCGACCTGGATCGGCGCGTCGTTCAGTTTGGCCACGGCCTGACTCAGGCGGTCCCAATCGCGGCCATCGAGGCGGCCCGTGCGCAGGCGTTGTTGATCAACCTTGGAAACGGAACTCAGGAAGCGACCGGCAATCTGCGTGCCGCCCATTTCCATCGAAAAAATCAGCACTGGCAGGCCCAGGCTCAATGCGACGTGTTCGGCCATGTTGAGCGCGAATGCAGTCTTGCCCATCGACGGGCGCCCGGCCACGATGACCAGATCGCCCGGTTGCATGCCAGAGGTGCGTTCATCCAGGTCCACGAAACCGGTGGCGACACCCGTGACGGCGGAAGGGTTCTTGGAAAGCTCATCGAGCCGCGTCATCACATCCGACAACAGACCGGACATCGACAGAAAGCCCTGCCCCTGCTTGCGGCCCATCTCGGCGATATCGAAAACTTTTTTCTCGGCCTCGTCGAGTAACTGGCGGGCTTCACGGCCGTTCGGCGTGTAGGCGGCGTCAGCGATTTCTTCACCCACGCGCGCGAGGCGGCGGGTGATCGCGCGCTCGCGCACGATTTCCGCGTAGAGGCGAATATTCGTCGCGCTCGGCGTGCCTTCCGACAGGCTTTGCAGATAGTTGATGCCGCCGACGCCTTGCAGCTCACCGGCGAGCTGCAACGATTCCGCCGCCGTCAGCACGTCGGCGGGTTTGTTGTTCTCGATCAGCTTGGAAATATGCCGGTAAATTCGACGGTGATCATCGCGGTAAAAATCTTCGTCACCGACGATGTCGCCGATACGGTCCCACGCATCGTTGTTGAGCAGCAGGCCACCGAGCACCGATTGTTCGGCTTCAATGGAGTGCGGCGGCAGTTTCAGCGACGATATTTGCGAATCACCGGATTCGTGGGAATACATCGACAAGTGGTTGGGATTGGCTGCCATTCAGTTATGGTCCAGAACTTTTGGTCGATGTTGGCGGGCATGAGGCAAGCGAAGAATTTTGTCACCGACCAATATGCCATACAACGGAAAACACGGTGTATTTGTTGTGGATAAGTCATGTACAAATAAAAACCGCTACCTAGATTCAGGTAGCGGTTTCGTGTTTCTGTCGCCCCGGATTTAGGCCGGCTCGACACGAGCCTTTAAGCGGCTTCGCCCAGCACCGAAACGGTAATGTGCGCCTTGGCGTCGGTGTGCAGATTCAGCGTCAGCGGGAAATCGCCAATGGTCTTCAGCGGACCATTTGGCATCACGACTTCGCCCTTCTTCACATCAAAGCCCTGCTTGGTCAGCGCTTCGGCGATATCCGAATTGGTCACTGAGCCGAACAGGCGGCCATCGACACCGGCCTTTTGCGTGACCTGAACCAGATAGCCTTCGAGCTTCTCGGCGCGCGCATTGGCGGCAGCGAGGATTTCAGCGGCTTTCTTTTCCAGATCGGCACGACGGCCTTCAAACTCGGCCTTGTTGGCTTCGGTCGCACGCTTGGCTTTGCCTTGCGGGATCAGGAAGTTGCGGGCAAACCCGTCTTTGACCTTGACGACGTCGCCGAGCGAACCCAGGTTAATTACTTTTTCCATCAAAATGATTTGCATGATTTTTCTCCTGGCCTCTGATTAATGGAGGTCGGTGTAATGGATCAAGGCGAGGAAACGGGCGCGCTTGATCGCTACATCCAATTGACGCTGATACTTGGCTTTCGTGCCGGTGATGCGCGCCGGGATGATCTTGCCGTTCTCGTTGACGAAATCCTTCAGGATGCCGATATCTTTGTAATCGATCTGGACAACTTTTTCCGCGGTGAAGCGGCAGAACTTCTTGCGGCGAAAAAGGCCGCGGTTGGGGTTGCGTGTGTCTTTCTTGTTCTTGTCGAACTTCTTACCGCGGGGTGATGGACGGGGCATGATCTACCTCTAGCTGAATTTGAATTGGGTTATGTGCAGTATCGGAAACTGACTGTAGCGGCTCCTGCGGGAGAGAAATCCTTTGAGGGAAACGGCATCGCCCACTTTTACGCTGTCCATTTGTTTCGCCAAGTCACCAAACGCCACGGCGTTCATTTCGACTTCAACTTTGACCTCTTGGCCATTTTCAGATTGAGTCGACTGGTGATTCAGTATCAGGTTCAGCGTTGCGACGCCGCCGGGGGTAACCCTCAGGGTGTCGCGTGAAACGATCTTTCCATCGAGGACGGTGCTGTTCATTACCTTGCACCCTCACCGCTTGCTACGTTCGGTTTCTGTCAGGCAGGCTGTGCAGCGGCTTGGCTAGCCGGCGGTGCAACCTTGACGTCATCCTTCAAGTCGACGTTGCGGGATTTCTCTTCCTTCATCATCGGCGACGGGCCGGTTTCGGCGGCGTCTTTCTTGACGGTCAGATGGCGCAGCACCGCATCGTTGAACTTGAACGCGTGTTCGAGTTCGTCGAGGGTCGTCTGGCTGATTTCGATGTTCATCAGCACGTAGTGCGCCTTGAACACCTTCTGGATGGGATAAGTCATCTGACGACGGCCCCAGTCTTCGATGCGGTGAATCTTGCCCGCACCCTGGGCGATGGTCGCCTTGTACCGATCAATCATGGCGGGCACTTGCTCGCTCTGATCGGGATGAACAATAAAAACAATCTCGTAATGGCGCATAAAATCTCCTTGTGGATTAAGACCTTAGGGTCTGGAAGCTTTCCGCGATGCGCACCGCGGTAAAGCAAGGGGTTTGAATTGTCCTTAGTTGTGCGGTCAATTGCTCAGCCAAGCCGATTATTATCGCCGAAAAACCCAACAAAATCAAATGCATTCTGAATTCTGCCTTGCCGCCTTCGCCGAGGCGTGCCCGAACTGGCCCGAAACCACTCGTGCCACTCATATCGTTCACGCCACTTATGCCACCTATGCCGCCGAGATCGCTCAAAAAGAGCCCGCTGCCACGGCAGCGGGCTCTTAGGTGGATCCGGAAATTACCTCGACGCAGCCGTCTTTGCCGCTTTGGCGAAATCTCCCGCCTTGACGATGGTAACTTTGCTCGGGTCCACGTGTTTGCGGAATGCCGCGGACACTTCCTCCACCGTCAGTGCCGAGAGCCTGTCCTCGAACTGTTTGCTCCATGCGTAGGTCCTGCCGAGATCAAGATTGGAGACCCAGCCGCCTGCGACTGACCCGTCCTGTGCGCGAGACTGCAGGCGACGCTGCAATGCGCCAGACTTGGCGGCCGTCACTTCAGCCGCGGTAAAGCCATCCTTCAGCGCGCGGGCAACTTCCTCCCTGAATGCCGCCTCCACCTTGGCGATATTCTGCGGCGCCGCAATGGCGCCGGCGCTCCACGACCCACCGCGATCGGTAGACGGCACGCCGAGCCCCGATCCAACCCCGTAGCTCAGTCCATCCTTGACGCGAATACGCGCCGTCAGGCGCGCATCAAAACCGGCGCCACCACCCATGATGTAGTTTGCGATATACAGCGCGGGATGATCAGCGTCGTCCTCGTTCATATTGACGTTAACACGTGCTGAAAAGGTCGCGTTTTCCTTGTCAGGCGTTTCCAGAGCACGATTGGCCGGGGCAACATCACGATAAGGATTGGTGAAGCGCACATACGGAACGCCCCCCTTCCAATCGCCGAATGCCTCGCGAATCGCTTGTGTGGCTGCGGCTTCATCGAAATCACCGACGACGGCAATCTCACCCTTGGCGGCCGCATAGAAAGTGTTGTGATAGTCCTTCAGCTGTTGCAGGGTTACCGCCTTGACGTCCTCTTCGGCTTCCTCAAACGAAGCCGCGTAGCGTGGATCGCCCTTCGGAAAAATGTTGAAGTGCTTGGCCATGGCAACACCGGCCAGCGCCTGCGGATCGCTCTTTTGCGATTCGATCCCTGTCAGCGCCTGTTTCCGAAGTTGCTCAAATTCCGCTTCCGGAAAACTTGGCTCACGCATCACATGCGCGGCCAGCTTGATGGCGGCAACAAGATTTTGACGCGTCGTTTGAAAATTGGCGGACAGGCCATTCACACCACCGGCCACCTTCAATTTGTCGAACTCATCGGCCAATTGCGCGCGAGAAAACCTGCCGGTGCCACGCGCCAGCATCTGTCCTGTCATGTTGCCGATCATGCCCTTGCCGAACAGCGATTTCTCGTCGCCACTGCGCAGACGCATACTCAAATTCACGGTTTCGCCCTTGGTTTTCTTCGATAGCAGCGCAATCGACAGCCCACCAATTTTGCTACGTTTGGTGCGCGCGTCGATATTGCCGTTGGATGGATCAAAGGCTTCCGCCACCGACGTGACTTCCTTGCCCTTGAAATCCTTCAGCACCTCCGCAACCGTCGGTGGCGGCGGAATATCAGCGCGCTGCGGCGCGTCTTCCGGGAGAAACTGGCCAGCCACGCGGTTGTCGCGCCGGTAGTACTTTGATGCCACGGCCGCCACCTGTTCGGTCGTCACGAGCTCGGCGCGATCGCGCGCGAGGAAGAACAAACGCCAATCGCCCATGGCAATGTACTCGGACATCTGGACGCCAATGCTCTCGTGATTGTTCA